>NZ_CAWMPM010000030.1:0-158300 GCF_963869435.1 Nocardia violaceofusca NBRC 14427 | reverse complement strand
CACCGAGCTGCCCGCCGACGGCCGGGTCGGCGACCCGATTCTCGCGGGGGCGCTGCGGGTCGGGCAGGCCCTCGACGGTGACGCGCTGCGCAATCTGGTCGGTGTGTGGCAGCGGGCGCCCCTGCAGGCGCTGGCTCGTCTGCATCTGCTCGCCGCGGCCGATCTGGTCGACGACGAAATCGGTCTCGGCCGCCCGCGACCCGAACCGGGTGTCGCCGAACGGCTCGATCTGCTGGCTCAGACCGTGCTGACCTCGAATGCGCCGGCCCCCGTGCTGGCCGCGGTGGTGCACGGCGAGTTGATGTCGTTGCGCCCCTTCGGTTCCGCCGACGGCGTCGTGGCGCGGGCGGCGTCCCGGCTGGTCGCCGTCGCGAGCGGCCTGGATCCGCACAGCCTCGGCGTGCCCGAGGTCTTCTGGTTGCGGCGCCGTCAGGCTTACGTCGACGCCGCGGCGGGCTTCGCCGAGGGGACGGCCGAGGGTGTGGGCGGTTGGGTGGTGTTCTGCTGCGGCGCGCTGGAGGACGGTGCTCGCGAGGCGCGATCGATCGCCGACGCGGCGGGATGAGCGCGGGGGATGAACGTGGCGGGATGAGTGCTGATCGCAGCGAGGGCGAAAAGGGTCCGCACATCGAAGCGGGCGGCGTAGCCGTCGTCGGCCTCACCGCCCGCTAGCACGGACTACCCGGTTACCAAGCGTGCTTGTCGGGTTGTGTTCTGCGGCCTCGGCGATCATCCGGACTCCGCCGGTTCATCCCCGCAACTTGTGCGAGGCCATTGCCGACGTGAATTCGAATTTCGCAGGCCCACAACGCTTCTGCCCTTGTCGCGGCGCGCTCCGCGTGGGTGCCTGGCGTCCGTGCTGGGAAGTGCGGATGGGAGATCGAACCTTCTCTTCCGTTTCGATCTTGGCCTTCCGCCCCTCCGTGCGTCCATTGTTACTCTGTGAGCCCCCTCACATCAAGGGTCGAGAGGACATTACTCATAATCGGCGTGTGGCCCCCCGAATCGTGGTTACATCGATGGGTTGCGCGTCGTTGACCAGCCTCGATGTGCCAGGAATGCCGCCCTCAGCGGCGCCGGCGCAGCAGCCGGTAACTGAGGGCGCCGGCCAGTACCGCGCTCACCCCGACCACCGCCGTGGCGGCCACCGTCGTGGTCGACGGCGCGGGAATGCGCGACCACAGTGACACCGGATTCGAGAAGGTCAGGATCGGCCATTCCCGGGCTATCGCCTCGCGTCGCAGATTCCGGTCGGGATTGACCGCGGTGGGATGTCCGACCGCCGACAGCATCGGCAGATCGGTGATCGAATCGGAGTAGGCGTAGCAGCGCGAGAGGTCGTAGCGTTCGGTCGCGGCCAGTTTCTCGATCGCCTCGACCTTGCCCTCGCCGTAGCAGTAGAACTCGACTTCGCCTGTGTACTTACCGTTTTCGACCACCATGCGAGTGGCCGCGGTATGGGTGGCGCCCAGCGCGGCGGCGATCGGGGCGACGATCTCCTCGCCCGACGCCGAGACGATCACGACGTCGTGGCCGCGGATCTTGTGGTCGGCGATCAGATCCGAGGCCTCGGCATAGATCAGCGGATCCACCAGTTCGTGCAGTGTTTCGGCGACGATCGAGCGCACCTGCGACACATCCCAGCCGGCCGTCATCTTCGTCAGGTGTTCGCGCATCCGCTCCATCTGGTCGTGGTCGGCGCCGGAGAGCAGGAACAGGAAGTGCGCGTAACTGGACTCCAGCACGGTGCGCCGATCGATCAGCCCCTGGGCGAAGAACGGCCGGCTGAAGACGAACGCACTCGACTTCGCGATGACCGTCTTGTCCAGATCGAAGAAGGCGGCGATCCGGGGTGCGGACGGCGCATCCCTCGTCTCCTGCGCGCGGTTCGCTGCTGCGTCGTTGCGGTGTCGCGGGTGCCCGGTATCCCCGGCGGCCCGATCGTTCGTAGCTGTTTGGTCGCCCTCGGCCGTCACGGCTCCAGGATAGGGAGCTTCCCCGTCGACGGGGCGTTCAGCCCGGCCACACGCCCCGCTCGACGCCCTGGGAGCCGCCCCGCTCCGGGCGAAACTTCGTCATGCGATGGACTTGCATTGCGGCCGGTTTCTGGGTGTAGTATTGCTGGCACCTGGACATGGTCCAGGCGCGTTCAGCCCGACCCCCCGGGGCTGAACCCCGACGGCCCCAGCCTCCTCCCCCCCCGGCTGGGGCCGTCCTCTATTTCCGGACCGTTCAGCTGTTACTCGGCGTGCAGTGTTTATCCACAGCCCGCGAGTTGTCCACATTCGGCGTTCGGACCCTGGTTCGCCGGGCCGAACCGGGTGAGGCTGGCGGACATGAATTCCGTTGCAGCAGTTCCTCCTCCGGCGCTGATGTTGGTGGGCGACCTCCGGTTGCGCGACGAAGTGCGGCGCATCGCGGCCGCTGCCGACCGTGGCCTGGACGAACGCTCGATGCCCGTCGGCAGGCATGCCTGGGCCGCGGCAGCGCTGGTGATCATCGACCTCGCGGCGGCGCGTACCTGCTCCGAGGCCGGATATCCGCGCCGCTCGGGCGTGGTGCTGGTCGGCGCCGGTGAACCGGATCTCGACCATTGGCAGGCCGCCGCGGCGGTCGGCGCCGAGCAGGTCATCGCGCTGCCGGGCAACACCGAGACGCTGATCGAGGCCTTCGCCGCCTATGCCTGGCGCGATCCCGGCGACGGACTCGTCCTGGCCGTCGTCGGCGCAGGGGGTGGTGCCGGGGCCTCGGTCTTCGCCGCGGCACTGGCCTTGACGGCTGCGGCCCGGCGGTTCCGGCCGCAGATCCTGCTCGTCGACGGCGACCCGCTCGGCGGCGGCATCGATCTGCTGCTGGGTATCGAGTCGGTGCCGGGACTGCGCTGGCCCGACCTCTCCGTCGAGGACGGCCGAGTGGCCGCGCAAGCCCTGCACGACGCACTACCCGCCGCCGCACCGGGACTCGGTGTCCTGGCGTGCAGCAGACCGGCCGGTTCCGGACCGGACGACATCGGCACCGGTGCGGCCCGCGCCGTCGTCGAGGCCGGCCGCGGCGCCGGCGATCTGGTGGTGTGCGATATCTCCGGCAGCAGGGGCCCGCATACCGCTCATCTCCTCGATGCCGCCGATCTCGTCATCTTCGTGGCGCCGGCCCGGTTGCGCGCGGTGGCTGCCGCCGGGGCCGTCGTCGCGGATGTTCGTCGTCGAAATCCCAACCAGGCCTTGGTCGTTCGAGGGCCCGCGCCCGGCGGGCTGCGCGGACGAGACATCGCGGAGGCGTTGGGGCTGCCGCTGCTGGCCGCCATGCGCGCTCAACCCGGGCTCGCGGGCACTCTGGAACGCGGCGGCCTGACGCTCGGCCGCGGCCCGCTGTTCGCCGGAGCGGAGTCGGTGCTGTCCGCACTGCCGGACGGTGCTCGATGAGCGGCGTGGTGAGCACCGAACTCCTCGACCGGGTGCGGGAGCGACTGGCCGCCCAGCCCGGTGAACACGATCCGGCACGCCTGGCCGCCGCCATCCGTGCCGAAGCCGGCCGCGTCCTCGGCGATACGGACCTGCTGCGCGCACTGCGTCTGCTGCAGACGGAGATGACCGGCGCCGGCGCGCTGGAACCGCTGCTGCACGATGCCCGGGTCTCCGATGTGCTGGTGACCGCACCCGATGCAGTGTGGATCGACCGCGGGAGCGGTCTGGAACGCACCTCGATCCGCTTCCCGGACGAAGCGGCGGTGCGGCGGCTGGCTCAGCGCCTGGCGCTCGCCGCCGGTCGCAGGCTCGACGATGCGCAGCCATGGGTCGACGGGCGGTTGCCGGAATACGAGCGAGCGCCCGGCGAGAGCTTCGGAGTCCGGTTGCACGCGGTCCTCGCGCCCATCGCACAGGGCGGAACGTGTATCTCGCTGCGCGTCCTGCGTCCGGTCGGGCACAGCCTGCGCGGGCTGACCACCTCCGGCACGCTCACGCCGGATTCGGAACTGCTGCTGGAGAAGATCATTCGCGCGCGGCTCGCGTTTCTGGTGGTCGGCGGCACCGGCGCCGGGAAGACCACGCTGCTGTCGGCTCTGCTGGCGCACGTCGACCCCTCCGAGCGGATCGTGTGCGTCGAGGATGCCGCCGAACTGTCGCCGCCGCATCCGCATGTCGTCCGGCTGGTCGCGCGCATCGCCAATGTGGAGGGCATAGGTGCCATCACGGTTCGGGACCTGGTCCGGCAGGCGTTGCGAATGCGGCCGGATCGGATCGTCATCGGGGAGGTGCGCGGGGCCGAGGTGGTGGACCTGCTCACCGCCCTGAACACCGGACACGACGGGGGCGCCGGAACGGTCCATGCGAACTCGCCCCGCGAGGTGCCCGCCCGGCTGGAAGCCCTTGCGGCACTGGGCGGAATGGGACGTGCGGGGCTGCACAGTCAGCTCGCCGCGGCGGTCCAGGTCGTGCTCGCCATGCGGCGCCGATCCGACGGCCGGCGAGTCCTGCAGGAAATCGGACTGGTGACCCGTGCCGGGGAGGCCGGTGTGCGCATCGAGACCGCCTGGTCGGCGGATGTCGTTGCAACACCGGCGAATACCGCCCTGCATCGGTTGCTGGACGAACGGTCGCGGCAATGACGGTGAGTCTGCTGTGCGGCGCGGGAGCCTTGCTGCTCCTGCCGACCCCGGCCCGGCGGCACCGGCTGGGCGCTCTGTGTGGACGGCCGACTGAGGAGCGAAATATGCGGAGCCGCTGGATCATTCGCGGCGTGACGGCTTCGGCGGTGGTGACGGCGGTCGTCCTCGGTCCCGGGGTCGCGGGTGCGGCCGCGGTGCTCGCCATCACGTTGACCGTGCGCGCGAAGAACCGCCGCGAGGAGCGCCGCCACGACGGCGAATGCCGGAAACTGCTGGACGGGCTGGAAGTGGTGATCGGTGAATTGCGCACAGGAGCGCATCCCAGCGCTGCCGCCGCGGTCGCGGCTGCGGAGATCGGCGGAGCCGTCGGAGCGGCCTTCGCGGTGAGCGCCGCCCGGGCCCGGCTCGGTGGTTCGGCCGCGGACGGATTGCGCGGCCGCCCCTGCGCCGTCACCAGCGAACTCGATCGTGTCGCGGACGCCTGGGAGGTGGCCGAGCGGCACGGCCTGGCATTGGCCGAACTGTTGAGCGCGGCCCGCGACGACCTCGCCGGGCGGATGCGATTCAGCGACCGCACGAACGCCGCGCTGGCGGGTGCGCGTGCCAGCGCCGCGGTGCTGGCCGGACTTCCGCTGCTGGGCATCGCGCTCGGACAGCTGATGGGCGCGCACCCGCTGCACGTGCTGATGAGCCGAGGGGTCGGAACGATCGTCTTTCCCTTGGGCGCCGGACTGATCGGCGTTGGATTGCTGTGGGCGGATGCCATCACGCGGCGGGTATCGGTATGAGCGGCCTTCCGATGGCACTGCTCTGTTCCGGTGCCGCGCTGCTGGCCCTTCCGGGCCGGATCACACCGGTCGCCCGCCTCCGCGCGGCCCGCGGCGCATCACCCACGCCGCGGCAGGACCTGCGCCCGGGCGCAGGTGACCCGCTGGCGGTGGCCTCGGCACTCGACCTGCTCGCCTCGTGTCTGCGGGCAGGTCTGCCGACCGCCACGGCGGCGCGCGCGGTGGCCCCGATCGCCCCGGAACCCTTCGCCTCGGCACTGCGCCGGGCGGCGGATCTGCTGGCGCTGGGCGCGGATCCGGTCACCGCATGGGAGCGAGCGGCCCGGGAAGCGCCCGGGGCGGAGATGTCCGCGCTCGCCCGGCTGGTGCGCCGTTCGGCCCGCTCCGGTGCGGCCCTGACCGGTGCGGTCTCCGAACTCGCCGAGAAGTGCCGCGCCGCGGTCGAGGATGCCGCCGCCGCGCGTGCGGAACGCGCGGGCGTACTCATCAGCGGCCCGCTCGGGCTGTGCTTCCTGCCGGCTTTCGTCTGTCTCGGCATCGTTCCGGTGGTCGCCGGACTGGCCGGTCGAGTACTCGGCGGTGGGTTGTGGTGACCACACGAGAGACTCGGTGCGGATCCGCCGCGCCGACCGTAGAGAAAGGGGAGACCGATGTTGACAGCAACGCAATCGGTTGTGCGAGAACTACGTTCGCGGCTGATCCAGGTAGCGGTCACCGACGACGGGATGAGTACCGCCGAATACGCCATCGGGACGATCGCCGCGGCGGCGTTCGGGGCGGTGCTCTACACCGTGGTGACCGGCGACTCCATCGTCAACGCGCTGACCAAGATCATCGACAGGGCACTGAACACCACCGTATGAGGTCGGCCCGCACGAGCGAGCGGGGTGCGGTCACGGTCGAGGCGGCGATCGCGCTGGCGGCGGTGGTCGTGGTCGTCGTGCTCTGCGTGGAAGCGTTGCTGGCGGCGTCGATGCAGATCCGCTGTATCGACGCCGCTCGGGAAGCGGCTCGTCTCACGGCGCGCGGCGCCGAGGCGGAAGCTCTGCCGGCGGCACAGCGGGTGGCACCGCCCGGCGCCGATATCGAGGTGCGTGCGGAGGGCGACCGGATCGTCGCCGTCGTCCGGGCGCGGGCGCCGCTGCTGCCCATGCTGCGGTTACGGGCCGAGGCGGTCGCCGTGCGTGAACCGGGAGAGCCGCGATGACAGCGGACGGACCGGCGCGGGCCGCGATGGCGCCGGCCGCGTGCCGCTGCCGCGGGTGCGACGGGGGCGCCACGGTCACCGCATGTCTGGCGCTCACCGCACTGTTGGTGGTGACGATCGTGATCGTGCAGTTCGCGGCGGTGGTGTGCGCACGCCACCTGGCGCAGAGTGCCGCCGATTCGGCGGCATTGGCCGCAGCGGGTGCACTGGATTCCGGCGCCGAGGCGGCCTGTGAACAAGCGGATTCGGTAGTGCGGCGAATGCGGATGCGGCTACGTGCGTGTGCGATCCGGGATTGGGATGTGACGGTAACCGTCGATGGTTCGGTGCCGCTCGCTCTTTTGGGCAAGCGATCAGTTGTGGCGGTCGCGCGAGCCGGTCCGGTGAGTGCGGAATAACGATCATGAATACCGGACGGTTGGTGTGAGAAAGAATGGGTGACCCGAGCCACAGTATGGAGCGGTAAGTGTCGTGGATTTCCCATTCGGCCGGCATTCAATTCGGCGGGCACAATTGTGCAAGCATTCGGCGCTGCGGGATTCCGATAAATGCACACATGTGAATGCGCACATGGCCGTTATTCGCTAGGGCAATGCGCCGGTTAACATGATCGACTTCCTCTTTATTCGGGCAGCGGGCAGTCGGCGCCGAATCCGGGGCGCGGCCCGTCGGTCTGGGAGGCGTCCACGTCTACCGGCGGTGTCCGCATCGTCACGAAACGGATTCGAGCAGGTCATGGCCTGCAATGTTGGGCCCCGCCGGTCAGTTCGGCGCCTCGTCGGGCAGATCGGAGAGGACGGCCGTCAGCAGGGCGGCCGCGCCTTGCTTGTCCAACGGGGAATTCCCGTTGCCGCATTTCGGGGATTGGACGCACGAGGGGCAGCCCTGTGGGCACGAACAGGAGGCGATGGCCGCCCGGGTGGCCGCCAACCAGGTCCGCAACCGGGCGAAGCCGCGCTCGGCGAATCCGGCTCCGCCGCGATGGCCGTCGTAGACGAAGACGGTCGGCAGCCCGGTATCGGGGTGCTCGGCGATGGACACGCCGCCCACATCCCACCGGTCACAGCTCGCGACCAGCGGCAACATCCCGATCGCGGCATGTTCGGCGGCGTGCAGGGCGCCGGCCACGCGGCGTGGCTCGATCCCCGCCGCGGCCAGCAGTCGCGGCGTGACGGTGTAGAACACGGCCTGGGTCGGCAGCGTCTGCTCGGGCATGTCGAGTTCGATGAGGTCGAGGACCTCTCCGCTGGGAAGGGTGCGCAGATAACCGACCACCTGGCGGGTTACCCGGACTCTGGCCAGTGCGGCGGTGACGCGGCCGTATACCTGCTCGTGCGTGCGCTCGTCGATCGCGACCGAGGTGACCATCCGGGCGCTGGTGGTCCAACCGGGCTGCTCGGCGTGGACGAACGCGACTCCGGCCTCGAGGTCCAGTTCGTCGACCACGTAGGTCTCGCCCTGATGCAGATGTACGGCACCGGCGTGCAGTGTCGCGGGCGCCCGCCCGGAATCCGCGCTGCCCAGCAGCCTGCCGCTGGTCGCGTCGACGATCGCGATCTGGGAGCCGATTCCGCCCCGGACATCGACGTCGTCGTGCGGATAGGCGCTCGAGGTGGGATACCAGCGGGCCGGTCCACCGCCGTTCTCCCGGCGCTTGATCAGCCCCTGCGCGGCGAGGTCGGCGGCCACGTCCCGGACGCCGAGGTCGTCCAGCTCGGCGTCGGTCAGGGGATGTTCGCAGGCCGCGCACAGCAGATGTGGTCCGGCGACGTAGGGATTGTGCGGATCGGTGATGGTCGCCTCGACCGGCTTGTCCAGCAGAGCGTGCGGGTGATGGACGAGATAGGTGTCGAGCGGATCGTCGCGGGCCACCAGCAGCACCAGCGAGCCCTGGGTACGACGTCCGGCCCGCCCTGCCTGCTGCCAGAACGAGGCGACGGTCCCCGGAAAACCCGCCATCACCACGGCATCCAGCCCGGCGATGTCGACGCCCAGTTCGAGTGCGGTCGTGGTGGCCGCGCCCAGCAGCGACCCGTCCGCCAGGCCGTTCTCCAGTTCGCGCCGGTCCTCGGCCAGGTATCCGGCCCGGTAGGCCGCCACGCGCCCGGCCAGCGACGGATCCACCTCGGCCAGCATGCGCTGTACGTCGATGGCGACTACCTCGGCGGCCCGGCGGGAGCGAACGAAGGTCAACGTCCGCGCACCCTCGACGACCAGGTCGGTCATGATCCGGGCCGCCTCCGTGGTGGCCGCCCGCCGCACCGGGGCGCCGTTCTCACCGCCGAGGTCGCCGAGCAGCGGAGGCTCCCACAGGGCGACCGTCCGCGCGCCCTGCGGCGAACCGTCGTCGGTCACCGCGGTCACCGGCGCACCGATCAGCCGTTCGGCGGCCGCGGCCGGATCCGCGCTGGTCGCCGAGCACAGGACGAAGGTCGGATTCGCGCCGTAATGCGCGGCCAGCCGTCGCAGCCGGCGCAGCACCATCGCGACCTGGGACCCGAATACACCCCGATAGGCGTGGCATTCGTCGACCACCACATAGCGCAGCCGCCGCAGCATCCGAGCCCAGCGCTGGTGGGCCGGCAGGATGCCGATGTGCAACATGTCGGGATTGGTGAACAGCCACCGCGCGTTCGCCCGCACCCACTGCCGGACCTCGGGCGGAGTATCGCCGTCGTAGGTGGCCGGATGGATATCGCGCAGGCTGCCCGCATGGGTGAGCCTCGCGGCCGCGCGGAATTGATCGGCCCCGAGCGCTTTGGTCGGCGATATATACAGAGCGGTCGCTCGCGGATCTCGCCGCAGGTCGGTCAATACCGGCAGCTGATACCCCAGGGATTTGCCCGAGGCCGTCCCGGTGCAGACGACGACGTGGGTGCCCTCCGCGGCCAGTTCCGCGGTGCGGATCTGATGTGCCCACGGTGCTTCGACACCGGATTCCCGCAGCGCGTCGACCACTTCCGGGGCGGCCCACGAAGGCCATCCGCTGGTGCGCGCCGCGCGGGCCGGAAGTTCGGTCACATGGGTGATACGACTTTCCGCATCCGGCACTCCGAAAAGGACACGATTCAGCAACGATCCCCCATAGCTGATCGTCTCGGCGCGGGCGGTGTCCGGTGTCGGGCCTTTCGGATTCATCGGACCGAGACCGTGTGCCGCGAAGAAAGTGTGAACCGTGTGTGCCGTGCTCGCCCGAGCTGCCAATTCACTACCGAGTAGCGACCTGCGTCACAGTCTGTTTGCCTGACGCTCGCTCGGTTATCGCTAAGCAAACCTACTTCAAGTTTGGATTTGGGCATTGTGCCCCTCACCTGCACATTCGCAAGATCATCTTTTTTGCAAATTGTCGGTAACTCGGCTGTCGAATTGCGCGCGGACATGGTTCACTAGTTCTCGGTCGCAAGCTTCTGTGTTCGAGGGAACGGATCAAAGGTCCAAACCATCAGCAGGATCGATGTTGCGAACGGTGTGCTTGAAGCTTCCTGCAGGGGGAACAGAGTACAGCGGTCGGAACGGACCCGGTGGACCAACCTAACTTGTCCGCCGTTCCGGTATGGAAAGAGAAGGAACAGAATGGCACAGGGAACTGTGAAGTGGTTCAACGCGGAGAAGGGGTTCGGCTTCATCGCGCCCGAGGACGGCTCCGCTGACGTCTTCGTCCACTACTCCGAGATTCAGGGTTCGGGCTTCCGCACCCTCGAGGAGAACCAGAAGGTCGAATTCGAGGTCGGCCAGGGCACCAAGGGCCCGCAGGCCACCGGAGTTCGCGCGCTCAGCTGAGCGAGTAACCCAACAAGGTCTGATCTCGTCCCTCACCGCGAGCACGCGGTGAGGGACGAGTCATATGCGGGGGAAGTAGACTCGATCGAAAACCGGGGCTTTTCGATCTGATCGAGTTGCCCACAAGGGGGTTTTTCTGCAGTTCGCAGCCATTTCGGTTCGGACGGTACCCACGGGGATGTGCCGCGCAGAACAGCCGAGACTCCTGGGTCGCGGGTCCGCAGTGCGGACTCCACGACAGCGAAACACGGTATAAACGTCTCTGGCGGGAGACATTCGTCTCTCCCTCTTGCCCCAGCCGCGCGCCGCGCGCCTGCGCCGCGCGGGTCGACAGGAAAGGTGTGTTCGCCGGTGGCAACACGAGACCGCGGTGCATCGCCGACTCCCGATGCGGCCTCCGCCGGGCCCGATGCGGCCGCAGCCGGCCGGGGGCGTCCCCTGCGTCGTCTCGTCATCGTCGAGTCGCCGACCAAGGCCCGCAAGATCGCGCCCTATCTGGGCCGCGGTTATACGGTCGAGGCGTCCGTCGGCCATATCCGCGATCTTCCGCGCGGTGCCGCGGATGTGCCGGCCAAATACAAAGGCCAGTCCTGGGCCCGGCTGGGTGTCGACGTCGACCACGATTTCGAGCCGATCTATGTCGTCAGTCCGGACAAGAAGGCCAAGGTCTCGGAGCTGAAGACGCTGCTGCGCGACGCCGACGAACTCTTTCTGGCCACCGACCCCGACCGCGAGGGCGAGGCCATCGCCTGGCACCTGCTCGAGACGCTGAAGCCCAAGATTCCGGTCCGGCGCATGGTGTTCCACGAAATCACCGAGCCGGCCATTCGCGCCGCCGCGGCCGATACCCGCGAACTCGACAACGACCTGGTCGACGCCCAGGAAACCCGGCGCATCCTCGACCGCCTCTACGGCTACGAGGTCAGCCCCGTGCTGTGGAAGAAGGTCATGCCGCGACTGTCGGCGGGCCGGGTGCAGTCGGTGGCGACCCGGATCGTCGTGCAGCGCGAGCGGGAGCGCATCGCGTTCCGCTCCGCGGAGTACTGGGACATCGCGGCGAAATTCGACGCCGGCGGCCGGGAGAGCGACGAGGCCAACCCGCGGATCTTCGGTGCGCGGCTGGTCACCGTCGACGGTTCCCGCGTCGCGGGCGGCCGGGATTTCGGATCCGACGGTCAGCTCAAGACTCGCAACGGTGTCACCGTCCTCGACGAAGCCGCGGCACGGCGGCTGGCCGCGGGGCTCGAGAATGCGGATTTCCAGGTCACCTCGGTCGAATCCAAGCCGTACACCCGGCGGCCCTATGCCCCCTTCATGACCTCGACGCTGCAGCAGGAGGCCGCGCGCAAACTCCGGTTCGGTTCCGAGCGCACGATGCGCGTGGCGCAGCGGCTGTACGAGAACGGCTACATCACCTATATGCGTACCGACTCCACGACGCTGTCGGAGTCGGCGATCAGCGCGGCGCGCGCGCAGGCGACCCAGCTGTACGGCCCGGAGTTCGTCCATCCGACGCCGCGGCAGTACACCCGCAAGGTCAAGAACGCGCAGGAGGCGCACGAGGCGATCCGGCCCGCCGGTGACACGTTCGCCACGCCGGGCCAGCTGCACGCCCGGCTGGATCAGGACGAATTCCGGCTCTACGAGCTGATCTGGCAGCGCACGGTCGCCTCGCAGATGGCCGACGCGCGCGGCACCACGCTGACGGTCCGGATCACCGGCCGCGCCGGCACCGGCGAGGAATGCGTGTTCTCCGCGTCCGGTCGCACGATCACCTTCGCGGGCTTCCTCAAGGCATATGTGGAAAGTGTCGACGAGGATGCGGGCGGCCAGTCCGACGATGCGGAATCGCGGCTGCCCGCGCTGACCGAGGGCCAGAACGTCAACGCCACCGAGCTGACGCCCGACGGGCACACCACCAATCCGCCCCCGCGCTACAACGAGGCCTCGTTGATCAAGGCGCTCGAGGAGCTGGGTATCGGGCGCCCGTCGACCTATGCCTCGATCATCAAGACCATCCTGGACCGCGGCTACGTCTACAAACGCGGTAGTGCGCTGGTGCCGTCCTGGGTGGCATTCGCGGTGGTCGGGCTGTTGGAGGAGTACTTCGGCCGCTTGGTCGACTTCGACTTCACCGCGGCGATGGAAGACGATCTCGACGCCATCGCCGGCGGTCGCGAGCAGCGCGGAAACTGGCTGACCAGCTTCTACTTCGGTGGTGACCACGGCGCCGAGGGGTCGGTGGCACGCTCCGGCGGTCTGAAGCGGATGGTCGGTGAGCGGCTCGACGATATCGATGCCCGCGAGGTCAACTCGATCAAGATGTTCACCGACGACCAGGACCGCGACATCGTGGTCCGGGTCGGGCGCTTCGGTCCGTATCTGGAGCGCATGGTTCAGAACCCGGACGATCCGGATGGCGATCCGGTTTCCCAGCGCGCGAATCTGCCCGATGATCTGCCGCCGGACGAGTTGACACCCGAGGTCGCGGAGAAGCTGTTCGCGACCCCGCAGGAGGGGCGCTCGCTCGGTGTGGACCCCGAAACCGGGCATCGGATCGTGGCGAAGGAGGGCCGCTTCGGGCCGTATGTCACCGAAATCCTGCCCGAGCCCGAGGCCGACCTCGACGCCAAGAAAGGCGCCAAGAAGGCAGCCGCACCCAAACCGCGGACCGGCTCGCTGCTCAAGTCGATGGATCTGTCGACCATCACCCTCGAGGACGCGCTGAAACTGCTGTCGCTGCCTCGGGTGGTCGGCAAGGATCCCGAATCGGGCGACGAGATCACCGCGCAGAACGGCCGCTACGGCCCGTATCTGAAGAAGGGCACGGACTCTCGCTCCCTGGCCACCGAGGACCAGATCTTCACCGTGACCTTGGACGAGGCATTGAAGATCTACGCCGAACCCAAGCGCCGCGGACGCCAGGCGGCGAGTGCGGCGCCGCTGCGGGAGATGGGCAACGATTCCGCCACCGGCAAGCCGATGGTGATCAAGGACGGGCGGTTCGGTCCGTACGTCACCGACGGCGAAACCAATGCCAGCCTGCGCAAGGGCGACGAGGTGGAGTCGATCACCGATGAGCGGGCCTCTGAACTGCTCGCCGATCGCCGGGCCAAGGGCCCGGTGAAGAAGGCGGCCAAGAAGACCGCGAAGAAGGCGCCCGCCAAGAAGACCGCCGCGAAGTCGACGGCCAAGAAGACCACCGCGGCCGCGAAGAAGACGACCGCGAAGAAGACCGCGGCCAAGAAGGCGCCCGCGAAGAAGGCCGCGGCGAAGTCGACGGCCGAGTCGTAGCGGGCGGCGTCGTAGCGGGCGGCGTCGTAGCGGGAGTGGCGTAGTAGGCGGCTGCTCGGTGCCGGTCGGCTTGTCGGTGCGGCCGATTAGGGTGTAGCGCGTGGCAGGTGTCTTCGATCGGCTCGTGGGCCAGGACTCGGTCGAGTCCGAGTTGACCGCTGCCGCCGTGGCGGCGCGCACCGGGATCGCGTCCTCGGCGATGACGCACTCCTGGCTGTTCACCGGGCCGCCCGGATCCGGCAGATCCGTTGCGGCACTGTGCTTCGCGGCCGCGCTGCAATGTACGGCCGAGGGCACGCCGGGCTGCGGTCACTGCCATGCGTGCACCACCACCATGGCCGGTACCCACGGCGATGTCCGGCGGGTGATTCCGGAGGGGCTGAGCATCGGCACCAAGGAAATGCGGGAGATCGTGCAGGTCGCGGCCCGGCGTCCCAGCACCGGGCGGTGGCAGGTGGTGGTGATCGAGGATGCCGACCGATTGACCGAGGCCGCGGGCAACGTGCTGTTGAAGGTGGTCGAGGAGCCGCCTGAGCGGACCGTATTCCTGCTGTGCGCACCGTCGGTGGACCCGGAGGACATCTCGGTCACGCTGCGATCCCGCTGCCGGCATGTCCACCTGGTGACGCCGTCCGTGGACGCCATCGCGCAGGTGCTGCGCGAGCGCGACGGGCTGAGCCCGGACCAGGCGACGTGGGCGGCCTCGGTGAGCGGCGGTCATGTGGGCCGCGCCCGTCGGCTCGCGACCGATGAGCAGGCCCGCACCCGCCGGACCCGCGCACTGTCGCTGGTCTCGGCGGTCACCCGGCCGGCCGCCGCCTATGCGGCCGGTGACGAACTGGTCAAATCCGCCGAGGAGGAGGCCAAACAGGTCAGCGCGGAACGGGACGAGCGCGAACGCGATGAGTTGGCGACCGCGTTGGGCGCCGGCGGCACCGGGAAGGGCGCCGCCTCGGCGACCCGCGGTTCCGCGGGCGTGCTGAAGGATCTCGAGCGCCGGCAGAAATCCCGCGCCACCCGCACCAGCCGCGACGCCCTCGACCGGGCGCTGATCGATGTCGCGGGCCTGTACCGCGACGCGCTGGCCCTGCGTTTCGGCACCTCCACCACGAATCCGTCCCCGGCGATCACCCTGACCCACCCCGACCTGTCGGATCAGATCCGCGATCTGGCCGACGAGGTGCGACCCGAGGGGCTGCTGCGTTCCATCGAGGCCGTCCTCGCCTGCCGCGAGGCCCTCGATCTGAACGTCAAGCCCCGCTTCGCCATCGCGGCGATGGTCGCGGGCCTCATCGCGGCCCGCTCCGCCTGATCGACCGGCGCGACCGACCTTCCGGCGACCTCATCGAGAAAAGTGCTCAAAAGATGAGCACTTCGACCGGCAGCATGGAGTTCGACGAAAGGACGAACCGTGGTGCGAAAACTCCCTGCCGCCAACCGCTTTCCCGATGCCGCCGCCTGGGCCGACTGGCTCGACGGTCACCACACCGACGACGGCGCCTGGCTGATGATCGCCCGCAAGGGTTCGTCCGAGTCTCTGATCACCATCGACGAGGCCGCCGAGGTGGCCCTGTGTTACGGCTGGATCGACGGTCACCGGCGCGCTCACGACGACCACTCGTTCCTCCAGCGCTACTCACCCCGGCGTCCCGGCAGCACCTGGTCCCAGGTGAACGTCGCGCGAGCCGAGGCCCTGATCGCCGCGGGCCGGATGCGCCCACCCGGCCTCCGCGCGGTCGAGGCCGCCCGCGCCGACGGTCGCTGGGCCGCCGCTTACGCGCCCCAGCGCTCGGCACCCGTTCCGCCCGAGCTTGCCGAGGCCCTGGCCGCCGATACCACGACGGCCGATCGCTTCGCCGCTCTGGACCGAACGGCCCGCTACCTACTCGTCCTACCTCTGCTGAAGGCCCGGACCCCGACCACCAAGGCCCGCCGCCTGGCCGAGATCATGGCGACGCTGCGGCGATGACCTGCCGTTTTCGTGTTCGGTCACCGAAGACGATAGACTCGCACCGCCGAAAGGCACGCCGCCTTAGCTCAGTCGGTAGAGCGCTTCACTCGTAATGAAAAGGTCGGGGGTTCGATTCCCCCAGGCGGCTCCATACTTCCCGGTAGAGCCGGTTTCCGGTTCCCGTGATTCGGACCCTGAGGCCCTGACTCACAAACTAATTCCCAATTCGGCTGACATCGCAGGTCAGCGCGTTCCACTGTGTGCACCGCCGGGGAACATCCGGGCGCGATAGTCGGTGGGGGACCAGGACCAGCGTGAGCCGCTGGTGCTGGGTCGGAAAGCAAGGAAGCCCGCACCATCGGTGCGGGCTTCACTCTCTGTCGGCTCTAGATGGCGCGGACGCTCTGGGCCTGCGGGCCCTTCTGGCCTTGGCCGACCTCGAACTCGACTCGCTGGCCCTCATCCAGGGACTTGAAGCCGGAGCCGGAAATCTCGGAATAGTGGACGAAAACGTCGGGGCCGCCCCCATCCTGGGCGATGAACCCGAAGCCCTTTTCGCCGTTGAACCACTTCACGGTGCCTTGTGACATGTACTTTTCGTAACTTCCTGTAGCGAGCCGGGCGATCACTGCAACAACCCGTACCCGCCTCCACCATGCCACACCTTGGGACCCGGTGTGATGACCCGCCGAGGCCGACCCAAAAAAGCTGTAGTGGCGACAGTAGACATCCATCGCGTGATGGGGGTAACTTCTGTCTCGTCGTAAGGAAAGAAAGTGTCGAGATGGCACGGGAGATGATGAACTGCCCGTGAGAGGGAAGACGGCGGGCGCGGCTGCGGGACCAGCAAGTACGACGGTCTCGCCGCCCGCCGGGCAAGAAATGAAGTGGAACGGAAAGTTGAAGTAACCCGTGAGAAGAAGGGAGGAGTTGCCCGTCGGGTCACTCGGAAGTACATCTGGTCCGTGTGATCGCCGACGCTTCGGTTACATGTCGGAAGACGCAAGTACATTCCCCCTTTCAGCGCCCCGGTGCCGTCTGGCATCGGGGCGCTCCGGCGTATGGAGGCCACAGGATTTCTGAATCACCCACCGCGAACGAGAAGTTCGACGACGACGACTACCCCGCCTACACGATGGGCCGGGCCGCGGACATGCTCGGCACCACCCAGGCGTTTCTGCGCACCCTGGACGAGGCGAAACTGATCACCCCGCAACGCTCGGCCGGCGGGCACCGCCGCTACTCGCGCTACCAGCTGCGTATCGCCGCCCGTGCCCGCGAACTCGTCGACCAGGGCACCCCCCTCGAGGCGGCCTGCCGGATCATCATCCTCGAAGACCAGCTCGCCGAAGCGCGTGAGCTCAACGCCAAACTCACCCAACAAAACTGACACCGGCCGACCCGACTGCATCGTCCAAGGCTGTGGCGGTACCCGAGTACAGCCCAGGCCGACAGCATGGGCTGGCATCCGGTGGAATAGTTCGCCGACCTTCCAAGTTGTATGCGCTGTCGGCGTCCGGACAGCCCCGGGCCGCACCCCATTCGTCGCTTCGAGCGACCACTCGCCGAGAGGCGCATGTTGGACGTCGGCTCACCAACACGAACGCCGCCAGGTATCACCTGGCGGCGTTTCGACTTGTCCCCGTAGGACAGGCGGGCAGGCCGCGGCCCGATCGTCCTCACCGCGTGGCGGGCTTCGGACCCGGTTGGGGGCCGGTGTTCAGCTGTTCGGGTAACACGGTGAAGTGGCGGACGAAACCGGACAGGACGGGCAGGTCCTTCGGTGTGGTCCACTCGCCGAGCAGGTCGTCGGTGACGGTGTCGCTGTACAGATAGTGACCGTGCGTGGGTTCGTCGAGGTCGTAGGCATCCAGGTAGATCCGCCATCGGCCGTCGGGGAGCGGGATCACGCACTGTCCCTCGCGCGGTTCTCCCGGGCCCGGTCCGCCCCAGCGCGCCCAGTTCCCGGTTCGCGCGAACGTGTACGGGCCGACCAGGCGGTCGGCCACCGCGACCTCGACGTTCTTGGTCGATTCGTTCTTGACGAAGGCGTAGTAGCGTCCCTGCGACAACTTGACCGTGGTGTCGATGTAGCCGAGGCCGCCCGGTGCGGGAATGACGCCTGCCAGCGGTATGGGCGTGGTCCAATGCAGCCGGCTCAGCGATGAGGTGGTCGCGGTCATGACGTAGGGCCGGAAGACCGTGCCGTCGTTGATGTTCACCAGGACGCTGACCGTGCCGTCACCGTCGACGAACCATTCCGGCGCCCAGGTATGGGTGACACCGCCGAACGGAATCGTGTACTCGTACAGGAACTCCCAGTGGATCCGGTCGCGGCTGCGAGCGAACCCGATGGTGTCGCCGTCCCATGCGGTCGTGTACGTCACGTAGTACTCGCCGTCGATGTGACGAAAGACGCTGGGGTCGCGGCACAAGCCCTTCTCGGTCGTGGCCGCCGCTGCCGGGGTGCCGGTGGGGTCGGCGTCCGGTGGACGGTAGGCGTCGGCCTGGACGAGCCGGAAATTCGTTGCGTCGGTGGATTCGTAGACCCACATATCGGTCTGGCTGTCGTTGGTGAACGCCGTCATCGTGTATCGGATCGGCGGGGCGGCGGCCCCTGCGCGCCGGGATGCCACAACGCTCAACGGTACGCACGCGGCTAGGGCGAGCATCGCTCTGCGGGGCAGCCCGATCGACGTCATATGCGGATTATTCAGCTCGTGAACGCTGAATGATTGCTGACACACCGCGCGTGGTGAGGAGGTCGATGCTGCTGTTGTGGTGGCAGCACAGGCGCCGACGCCGGCCGTCCCGGTTCCAGTGCCTTGTGGTCGACGTGGAAGACGCGTAGCGCGGTCACGGCTGTGGGAAAAATATGGGATGTATCGGAATTCCGGCGCGATGAATCAATGGGAATATTCAGCTTCGAGATTTTGTTCGGGTTCGATCGAATTGGTATTTCCGAGCTCGTCACGGTGATTTCCGCGGCTGGTTCGGTCGGGTATCGGTGCAGCGGCCGCACTGCCTCGTCAGTGGCTGCCGGGTGGTGGTGGCTCTCCACTCGCCGGTCGTTCTCGCTGGTCAGCGCGGTTCAGGGCCGCGCGAAAATGGAGCAGAGCGGACCCTGCCAGGGAAGTCCCGGTGGCCGGTTTTGCGGCGGCAGGGCGTTTCGAGTCGTATACTCCCGTTATGGCGGATGATCAGTCCTCCACAGAATTTCCCGAGGCGCCCGTTCTTGTGGTGCAGACGCGAGAGCGCGTTTATCGGCTGCACGCGGGAGGTTCATACAATGTCGGCCGAGATCTGGCGGCCGACATCGTGGTGACCGATCCGCGGGTATCTTCCGTGCACGCCGTCTTGGAGCGCGGGTCGGACGGTTGGGAAATCGAGGACGCGCACAGCCTCAACGGCACCTTTTTCGACGGTCAGCGCGTCGATCGGATGCTGATCGATCATGACGAGACGTTCCAGCTCGGTCACGCCGTGAACGGCGAGCAGTTGGCCTGTTCGGTGGAGGGGCGAGAAGGACAGCACGGCCGCGAGTCGTCCGGCGATACCGGCGGCGACACGATGCTCGTCCCCGATCCCGGCTACCAGCTCGACGATGAAGCCACCATGACGACGGTCCATCCGGGGGGCCGCCCCCGCCAGGTCGCGCGGTCGTCGCCTCCGGCGGCTCGCCCCAGCGCGGTCGTCCCGATCGTCTCGGACACACTCCGGATCGGGCGGGCCTCCGACAACGACATCGTCGTGCCCGACCTCATGGTCTCCCGTCATCACGCCGAACTGCGAGTGATCGGCGCAGGCCGGTATCGGGTCGTCGACCTCGACAGCCATAACGGCACCTACGTCAACGGCGCCCGCGTCGATTCGGCGGACCTGTCCGAATCCGACTTGATCGGCATGGGGCATACCACCTACCGGCTGGTCGGCGACGAACTGCGGGAGTACGTCGACACCGGTGACGTGTCGGTCTCGGTGCAGAACCTCATCGTGCGGACATCGGAAGGCAAGGTTCTCCTCGACGAGGTGAGCTTCCCGATTCCGCAGCGCTCGCTCGTCGGGGTCATCGGACCCAGTGGAGCGGGCAAATCGACGTTGCTCGGCGCGGTGACCGGGTTGCGTCCGGCGACAGAGGGGACGGTTCGTTACGACGGACGCGACCTCTACACCGACTACGACGAACTCCGCCACCGCATCGGACTGGTTCCGCAAGAAGACATCCTGCACAGCCAACTTCCGACGCGGCGCGCGCTACTGTACGCGGCCGAACTCCGCTTCCCCGGTGACACGCGCCCCGAGGAGCGCGGGCAGCGGGTCGACGAGGTCCTCGCCGAGCTCGGCTTGGCCCGGCATGCCGACACCCGCATCGATAGGCTCTCCGGTGGCCAGCGCAAACGGGTGAGCGTCGCACTGGAGTTGCTGACCAAACCGTCCCTGCTGTTCCTCGACGAGCCGACCTCCGGCCTCGATCCGGGTCTGGACAAGACGGTCATGGACATGCTGTCCGAACTGGCCCACGACGGGCGCACCGTGATCGTCGTCACCCATAGTGTCGCGAACCTCGATTCCTGCGACCGCCTCCTCGTGCTGGTACCCGGCGGTCGGCTGGCCTATTACGGACCGCCCGCGGAGGGGTTGCAGCAGTTCGGGCAGCGCAGTTGGGCCGAGGTGTTTCAGTCCTTCGACCGCGAGGAGGACCGCGACTGGGCTGCTGAATTCCGGGAATCGCCACGCTTCGAGCAGTACGTGGAGATCGGGCCGACCGACGATGTCGGCCCGGCGGACGTACACGCACCGGCACCCCCGCCCGCGTCGCAGTCCAAGCTCAGCCAGCTCAGTACGGTGTGCCGGCGATACCTGGCGGTCATCGCCTCGGACCGAAGTTACCTGGCGCTGCTCGGCGTGATGCCGCTGATTCTCGGTGGCTTGATCGCCGCGGTGCCGTCGGGCGAGGGTTTCGCCGGGGCGCCCGGAACCAACACCGATGCCCCCACCAAGCTCATGATCTTGATATTCGGTGCCTGTTTCATCGGCACCGGCAACTCGATTCGCGAGATCGTCAAGGAGCAGACGATCTACCGCAGAGAACGCGCGGCCGGACTGTCCGCAGGGGTCTACCTGATGTCGAAGCTCCTGGTCTTGGGCGTGATCACCATCCTGCAGGCGGCGGTGCTGTTCTTGATCGGCACCATCGGGGTGAGCATGCCGGCGAAAGGCGTATTCACCTCGGTCCCGCTGGAGTTGATCCTGGCGATGGCGATGCTCGGCATCGCCTCGCTGGCGTTGGGCTTGCTGGTCTCGGTGTCGGTCAACACCTCGGAGAAGACGCTGCCACTGCTGATTGTGCTGTCCATGGCGCAACTGGTGTTCACCGGCGGTTTGGTACGGCTGCCCGGCACCCCTGTTCTGGAACAGCTGTCCTACCTGTCGCCGTCCCGCTGGGGCTACGCTGCGGCAGCGTCCACCCTCGACCTGGACACCCTGTCGCCGCACAACGGCGCACCCGACCCGCTGTGGCGACATACCCTGGGCACGTGGCTGATCGACATGGGGGTCGTCGCCGGCCTGGGGGCCGTTTTCCTCGCGCTGGCCGGATACCGGCTGTATCAGCTGCGTCCACGGCGGCGCGGCGCCCGCCCCGCGCGGATTTGACGCCGGCAAACCGATTACGGCACGACCTCGAAGACGTCGCCCGGATCGACGTAGTCACAGCGGGCCTCGGCGCCCCGGGGGTCGACCGGATGCGGCCGTGCGATTTCTCCTCGATCGGACCGCCTCTCGGGGATGATGGTGTTGGGTGTGGCGGATCGCATCCATCGCTTCACCGACCGGCCAGTGTGCGGTTCGGATTCGACAGGAGCGGATATGACCGACGGCTCCGGCTCAGACAGCGACTTCGGACGATCAACGGCCGGACTCGAATCCGGCGCGGTGGCCGCCTTCGCAGCCGCGTGGGAATCGGACGCCCCGGCCCCGGCTATCAGCGATTACCTGCCCGACGCAGAGACCTTGCGCTTGGACGCGTTGATCGAACTGATCCGCGTCGACCTGCGCCAGCGCTGGCTGCGCCGGCCCGCGCTCACGCCGTCCGGCGGACCCGAGCCGCCGCCCCGCAAGCGGCTGCGGAACTACTGCGCGGAATTCGCCGAGCTGTCGCCGGACCGCGTTCCGGCCAGCCTGGTCTATGAGGAGTTCGTGATTCGCCGGCACAGCGGCGAGCGGGTCGATCCGAGCGAATATCTGCGCGAATATCCCGCGCAAGCGCCCGAGCTGAGCGAGTTGCTCAATGCCGACGACGAGGATCGGAGCACTCAACGCGCCGGTGCGGACCCGACTGCCATCGCCTCGACCATGGTCGCCCCCGAAGGCACCCGCACCACGGGCGACGTGTTCGCCGAACAGGAGACGACGGGATCGCAGGTCGCTCGGCTGGACAGCATCCAGGTAGGCGATTGCATCGATGATTTCGATCTGCTCACCGGGCTGGGTAGCGGAGCCTTCGCGCGGGTGTTCCTGGCCCGGCAGCGCTCGTTGCAGCGGCTGGTGGCGGTGAAGATCTCCGCCGACCGCGGCACCGAACCGCAGACGCTGGCCCAGCTCGACCACGACTACATCGTCCGGATCTTCGACCAGCGGCTGCTGGGCGAACCGGACCCGCACGGTGATTCCCGCAGCCGCCGACTGCGGCTGCTGTACATGCAGTTTCTGCCCGGTGGCACCCTGCTGGGTGTGTTGCGCCGGGTCCGGTCCACCCCTGCCGACCAGCGCAGCGGTCGGTTGCTGCTGGACGCGGTCGACGCCGCGATGGAGGAGAAGGGTGAGATCCGCCCGACCGATTCCAGCGTGCGCGCCGAGATCGCGGCGCTGTCGTGGCCGGAAACCGTGGCCTGGCTGGGCCGCCGGCTCGCGGAGGCGCTGGCCTACGCCGACGAGCACGGCGTGCTGCATCGCGACGTCAAACCGGCGAACGTGCTGCTCACCGCGGAAGCGGTGCCGAAACTCGCCGATTTCAACATCAGTTTCAGCCGCGAGGTGGCCGGCGCCAATCCGGTGGCGTACTTCGGTGGGTCGCTGTCGTACATGTCGCCGGAACAGTTGGAGGCCTGCCATCCCGGCTACCACCGTTCCGCCGACGATCTGGATACCCGTTCCGACATCTACTCGCTGGGTGTGGTGCTGTGGGAGCTGCTGACCGGTGCCAAGCCGTTCGACGACAGCACCGCGGGTGAGCGCAGCGACTCCACCGCGCTGGGGGCGATGCTCGCACGTCGCCGTGCCGGTGTGGATTCGGCTGCGCTGCAACGCATTCCGCCCGATTGTCCGGCGGCACTGTGCAGGGTGTTGCTGACCTGCCTGGCGCCCACGCGTGACAAGCGGTGGTCCAACGGCAACGAACTGGCCCAGCAGTTCGAACTGTGCCTGGACGCGCGGGCCCGCGAACTGGTGGATCCGGCACCCACCAGCTGGCGTTTCCGGGCGCGGAGGTGGCTGGTGCCGCTGGTGGTGCTGGCCTTCGGCGCCCCGAATGTGATTGCGGCCGTGTACAACACGCTGCACAATCGAACCCTGATCATCGACCGGATGAGTGTGTCCGCCCAGCAGACATGGTGGATTTTCACCAGCACGGTGAACGCGGTCTTCTTCCCGGTGGGCGTCGTGACCGTGCTGTACTTGTCGCGCTATCTACTCGCCGTTCCGCGCGGTATGCGGCGCGGACGCGAATACGACTCCCGGATACTCGCCCGCGCCAGATCCGATGCCCTGCTGTTCGGTGATCGGTGTGTGGTGGTGGCGTTCTCGCTCTGGAGCCTGTCGGCGATTCTGTTCCCGCTCGTGCTGCACTTCGCGACCCACGAGCTCACCGGACAGGAGATGGTGCACTTCGTGGGCGGGCTGCTGGTGTGCGGCGCGATGGCGGTGGCATATCCGTTCTTCCTGGTGACCTTCTACATGGTCCGCTGCGTCTACCCGCTGTTTCTCCGGCACGGCGACATCAGCCGCGAGGATGCGGTGCAGCTGCGCCGGCTCGATCGCCGCTGCAACGGATATCTCGCGGTGGCGGCGTCGGTGCCACTGCTGGCGGTGGCCGGGGTGACATTCCTGCCGCTGAGCGATACTCCGAAGATCATCGTCGCGGTGCGGGTGTTGTGCGTGGGCTCCATCGTCGCCTTCGTGGTCGCCTATGTCCTGTTCCGGGCGCTCGAGGCCGATCTGCGCGCACTGGAGCGAGTGGTGGATCCCGAACATCAGGAGGCTGCCGGTCGGCGGTGAGTTTCCGAAACTCGCCGACTTCTCGAGGCTCCGATCAGCGAATCGTCCCCGCAATGAAGAGAGTTCGTTTCACTCCCGGATATGCGGGTATCGGATGGTTCGAGCCACCGCTGATCGCAGCCGGTCGCCGGATCGGTGCGAGGTGAGCGAAAGTGAGGAGATTGCTGTGATCACTCTCGGGGTTGTCCTTCTGGTTCTCGGTTTCCTGCTCGGGATTCCGATCCTGTGGACGCTGGGCATCATCGCGCTGGTCGTGGGAGCTGCGCTGGCTCTGCTGGGAGCGCTGGGGCGCCCGGTGGCCGGCCGCGCGCACTACTACTGACGCGCGCGGCCGCCGCGGGCTGCGCGCGGCAGCGACGTGAACACGCGACCGCCCCGGAAGCCGATTTCCGGGGCGGTTTCGCATAAGTCGCGGACGTCAGCGCAGCAGGAATTCCATGGTGACCCGCTCGAACGCCTCCTTGGCCTCGATCATCACCCAGTGCCCGCAGTTCGGGAAGATGTGCAGTTCGGCGTCGGGAATCAGGCGCATCGGGATCATCGGCATATCGGGTGGGCACTGGCGGTCGTCGCGACCCCAGGTCAGCAGGGTGGGGCACTGCACCGTACCCAGCATGGACCAGTACGGCGGCACTCCGGAGGTGGCCATCATCTGCTGTTGCGCGGCGAACGCCCGGGAGCCGTACATCGCCGCGAGCGTCTTGTGCGAGTCCGGATCCTTCGCGGTTTCCCAGCGCTCCTCGATGCGTTCTTCGGTGATCAAGCTGCGGTCGTAGACCATGCATTCCAGCCAGCGCACCAGTTTCTCGCGACTCGGGGCGTCGGCGAAGTCCTGCAGCAGTCGCGTGCCCTCGCTCGGGTTCTGGCTGAAGATGTTGGGCCCCAGACCGCCGATGGTGACCAACTTGCGCACGCGCGCAGGGTGTTTCATCGCCACGTTGACGCCGACCACCCCGCCCATCGAGTTGCCGATCATCGCGGCGGACTCGATGCCCAGCGCATCCATGAATCGGACGACCGACGACCCCGCGGTCAGCACGGGATGCCCGTCGACGGGATCGCTCACCCCGAATCCCGGGAACTCCAGCACGTAGCAGTGGAACCGCTCCGCGAACGCGCCGAGGTTGCCCCGGTAGTTCCGCCACCCGCTGACGCCGATCCCGGAGCCGTGCAGCAGCAACAGCGGCGGACCGTTCCCGGCCTCGTGGTATCGCAGCACGCCCTTGTCCGTCGCGATCTCCCGCGCGGTCCCCTCGTAACTCACATCCATGCCGCCACACTAGAACACGTTTCAGTTCGGTGGCGGCGTCCGTCATGCCAGCAGGACGTGCTGGCGGACGTCGATGTAGCCGTCGCGGAAGAGGTCGGCGCAGCCGGTCAGGTAGCGGATGTAGCGGTCGTAGACGGCCGGGGAGGTCAGGGCGACGGCTTCGGGCCGGTGGTCGCGGAGGGCCTGTGCCCAGAGGTCGAGGGTGTGGGCGTAGTGCGGCTGCAGCGATTGGACGTCGTGCAGGGTGAAGCCGGCTTGTTCGGCGTATTCGCCGATCCACTGCGGCTGCGGAAGTTGACCGCCGGGGAAGATCTCGTCGAGGACGAACTTGCTGAACGCCAGATATTCGTGGGTGAGGGGGATGCCCATCTCGCGGAGCTGGTGGCGGTGGAAGCCGATGATGGTGTGCAGCATCATGCGGCCGTCCGGGGGCAGCAGGTGGTGGCAGCGGTCGAAGAACGCGTCGTAGCGTTCGCGCCGGAAATGTTCGAAGGCTCCGATCGAGACGATCCGGTCGACCGGATGGTCGAATTCCTCCCAGCCGCGCAGATGCACCTCCCCGGTGCCGGGCGGCAGCCGGTCCAGCAGCTCCCGCACGTGCTCGTACTGGTTGCGGCTCAGCGTCAGGCCGATCACGCGCACGTCGTATTTCTCGACGGCGCGCAGCATGGTCGAACCCCAGCCGCAGCCGATGTCGAGCAGGGTCATCCCCGGATGCAGATCGCATTTGCCGAGCGACAGGTCGATCTTGGCGAGCTGTGCCTGTTCCAGGGTGAGGTCCGGTTCACGGAAGTACGCGCAACTGTAGGTGCGCGTGGGATCCAGGAAGAGGGCGAAGAAATCGTCGGACAGGTCGTAGTGGGCCTGCACGTCGGCGTAGAACGGTGACAGATCGGTCATGGTGACCTCTGATGGTCGGTTTCGGGAACGTTCTGTCTCTGATACGAGGTACCCCGGCGGTGGGTTCGACCCCGGCCGCCGCACCATGCGCGCTCGATCAGTATGCGCCTCCCGCCACGGCGAAGGGACGCGATCGGCGGATCGGCCGAGGTCCGGGCAGGTGGCCGCCGAAACCGTCAGTTGCTCCCGTGCGTCGGCCCGCTTCCCCACGCGCTGCGCCGGAGCAGGCGCAGACCGTTGAGTCCGACGATGACCGTGGAACCCTCGTGTCCGGCGACGCCCAGCGGTAAGGGAAGGTGGCCGACGAGATCCCAGGTGATCAGGACGGCGATGAAGGTCGCGGCGATGATCAGATTGGCGATCACGGTGCGGCGCGCGCGGCGCGAGAGGGCGATGACCGCGGGCACGGTGGTCAGATCGTCGCGGATGACGACCGCGTCGGCGGTATGCAGGGTGAGGTCGGACCCGTTGCCGCCCATGGCGATTCCGGCGTGCGCGGCGGCGAGCGCGGGTGCGTCGTTGATGCCGTCGCCCACGGCGGTGACCCGGTCGCCCGCCGCTTCCAGTTCTTCGATCGCGGCGACCTTACCTTCCGGCAACAGCTCAGCCCGGACATCGGTGAGTCCGAGCCGGCCGGCGAGCTGCCGGGCGGCGGCGAGGTTGTCGCCGGTGAGCAGAACCGGTGCGGCTCCGGTGATTTCGGTGAGCGCGCCGACGGCATCGGCCGCTTCGGGGCGCGTCTGATCGGTGATGCCGAGAATCGCGAGCGACCGGTGCTCGCGCCGCACGATCACAGCGGTATGCCCCGCGCCCTGTATCTCCGCTACGACGGACGCAGCGTCCTTGTCGGTCGAATCCAGCAGTGCGGCAGGCGATCCCACCTCGATGAGGTGACCGTCCACGGTGGCGGTGACACCGCGCCCGGGTTGCGCGCTGAAATGGTCGACGGGCGGCAGGGCGAGTCCGCGTTCATGACAGGCGCGGACGACCGCGGTGGCCAGCGGGTGCTCGCTGGAGTATTCCGCGCCCGCGGCCCAGCGCAGGACTTCTTCGACCGTGCAGGGGCAATCGGGCAGCACCCGGACATCGGTGAGTTCCGGGACGCCGCGGGTGAGCGTGCCGGTCTTGTCGAAGGCCACCCGGGTGGTGCTGCCCAGCCGTTCCATCACGACCGCGGATTTCACCAGTACGCCGTGCCGGCCGGCGTTGGCGATCGCGGCGAGCAGGGGCGGCATGGTGGACAGCACCACCGCGCACGGTGAGGCGACGATCATGAACGTCATGGCCCGAAGTAGCGAATCGCGCAGCGCCGCACCGAAGATCAACGGCACGGCGAACACCGCGAGCGTCACCGCGACCGTGCCCACCGAATAGCGCTGCTCGATCTTCTCGATGAACAGCTGCGCCCGCGCCTTGGTCCGGCCGGCCTGTTCGACCAGGGCGGCGATCCGGGCCACCACCGAATCCTCGGCCCGGCGCCCGACCCGCACGCGCAGGACCCCGGTGCCGTTCGAGGTTCCGGCGAACACCTCGTCACCGGGTGTTTTGTCCACCGGCATGGGCTCGCCGGTGATGGTTGCCTGGTCGACCTCGCTCGCCCCCGCCACGACCGTGCCGTCGGCCGCGATGCGATCTCCGGGACGGACCAGGACCACATCGCCCACCTCCAGATCCGCTGCCCTGACGGTCGTTTCGACGCCGTCGTCGATCCGGGTGGCGGTATCGGGTGCCAGATCGAGCAGGCCGCGCACCGAATCCTCGGTGCGCGCGGTCGCGAACGCCTCCAGTGCGCCCGAGGTGGCGAAGATGACGATCAGCAGTGCGCCGTCGGTGATCTGCCCGATCGCGGCGGCGCCGATCGCGGCCACCACCATCAGCAGGTCGACATCCAGTGTCCTTTCGCGCAGGGCGCGCACGCCGGCCAGGGCGGGCTCCCAGCCGCCGGTGAGATAGCAGGCCAGATAGAGCGACCACCACACCTCGGGAGGTGTGTGCAGGAGCCGGGCCACCGAGCCGGCCGCGAAGAGCAGGAGAGCCGCTGCGGCCCAACGAATTTCGGGAAGTGCGAACAGCCGCGTCCGCCGCGCGGGTATCGCCGTGAGCGCGGCGGGGCGCGTGGCGGCCGGTGCGGACACGAAAACCTCCGAAGGTCGGGAGCGGACAACCCGAGAATAACAGAACACGTGAAGAGGTCTTCATGTATACCTGGTCGGCTAAACTCCACGGTTATGGGACATGGGGTCGAGGGCCGCGATCGGCCGGTTGCCCGGCTGGACAGTGAGTCCGCCGCGCATGTAGCGACCACCCTGCAGGCCCTGGCCACGCCGAGCCGGCTGCTGATCCTCAGTGAATTGCGCCAGGGGCCGCGGCCGGTCTCCGAACTCGCCGAGGCGGTGGGGATGGAGCAGTCCGCGGTCTCTCATCAGCTCCGTCTGCTGCGCAACCTCGGCCTCGTCATCGGAACTCGCGCCGGTCGCAGCATCGTCTACAGCCTCTACGACACCCATGTCGCGCAATTGCTGGACGAGGCGGTGTATCACAGCGAGCACCTGCGTCTCGGCCTGTCCGATCGACCGCGAACGGCCGGCTGAGGACGTTCCGGGACACTTCACGGGCCTTTCGGTCCTGTGGGGGGCCGGTGTCTCCGTTTTGTCCGCGCCGGCGGGAACCGGCCTGCGGAGGCGTTGACAACACCTCGTCCCTCGCGCACACTGCTCTTATTAGAGAGCGCTGCTCTCCAGAAAACGAGAGGGCAGTCATGCAGGAACTGTGGAAGTGGGCCAACCTGACCGTCGCGTTAGCCGTGGAGCTCGGCGCGCTGGTGGTGCTGGGACTGTGGGGGTGGCGCGCCGGTGACAGCACTGTGATGAAAGTGATTCTGGCGCTGGGCATCCCGCTGGCCGCCGCGGTGGCGTGGGGAATGTTCGCGGCGCCGAAGGCGAGTTTCGATATTCCGCTGCTCGCGGTGATCACCAAGGTCGTCGTGTTCGGTGGCGCCGCGGCCGCGCTGTGGGGACTGGGCCATCGGGTGGCGGCGGTCGTCTTCGCGGGCGTCGTGATCGCGAATCTGCTGGCGATCAAGCTGGGCCACCTGAATTCGTAGCCCTGAATTCGTAGCGCGCCGGCCCGGAGTCCGGGCCGGCGCCCACGCTCACGGCACGACTTCGAAGACGTCACCCGGATTGACGTAGTCGTAGAAGGCCTTGGCCCCCTCGGGGGTCATCCGGATGCAGCCGTGGGACTGCTCCTCGATGGGCCCGATATGGGTGGCGATATCGCCGTTGAAGAAGACCGCCCAACGCATTTCGGCGTTGTGCATGGTGCTCCAGTGGTACGGCTCCTTGAACGCGACGTGGAAGGTGCCGGGCGGTGTCTCGTACCCGGGCCGCCCGTGCGAGATGGGGGTCGGGCCGTAGACCACGCGGCCGTTGTCCATCAGCCAGCCCTCATTGGTCGACAGGCGCAGGCAGGCGCGTGCGGCGGCCGAACACGGAGCCGAGATCTGGCCGGGCGGGGAAGGAACGAGTTGCGGAACGCCGGGGATGTCGGGGCCGCCGGGCCACACCGGATCGGCGCCCGCGGGCACCGTGACGGCGAATCCGGCAGCCGCGATCGCGGTCGCGGCCGCCGCTCGGATCGTCCATCGGGTGATGCTCGTGCAGTTCATATGCGTCCGACCTCTCTACCCGGCCCGCTGTCCGGCCGAGCCGGGCGGCGGGCACATTCGTCGACAAGCTGGGACGGCACCGTCAGCGATCGATGTGTGCTCGATCACGATGCATAGTTGATCATTGTGACCCGCCGCGGGCCCCGATGGTGCGGAAGAATCCGCCTTGTTATCACAAATCGGGCAGGCCGAGTTCCAGGTTGGGCGCGGCGATACCGCCGTCGATCTCGAGAATCTTGCCGGTGAGATAACTGCCCGCGGGGGAGCACAGGTAGACGATGCCCGCCGCGATATCGGTCGGATCGCCCAGCCGATGCAGCGGCGTATCGGCCTCCATCTTCGCCTTGACCTCGGGATTCTGTGCCACGACCTCGAGTGCGGAGGTCAGCACCGAGCCGACCGCGATGCCGTTGACCCGGATCCGCGGCGACAGATCCGCGGCGGCCAGCCGGGTCCAGTGCGCGAGCGCCGCCTTGGCCGTGCCGTAGGCGAGGAAGCCGCGCCCGGGCGCCCGGCCCATCATCGAGGAGATGTTGACCACCGAGCCGCCCTCGCCGGCGAGCATGTGCGGGACCGCCGCGCGGGTGAGGGCGTGCGCGGTGGAGACGTTGAAGCGGAAGGCCTCCTCGAGGAATTCCGGCGAGGTGGTCAGGAAGGTGTTCGGCATGGTGCCGCCGACATTGTTGATCACGATGTCGATGCGGCCGAATTCGGTGGCGGCGGCGTCGGCCAGTGCCGTGACGGCATCGAGATCCGACAGATCGCAGGCCACGGGGAGGGCGCGCCGCCCCGTCGCCCGGATCTGCTCGGCGACCGCGTCCAGTTGCGACTGCGTGCGCGCGGCGATCGCCACATCGGCGCCCGCCTCGGCCAGGGCGAGGGCGGTGGCGGCGCCGATGCCGCGCCCCGCGCCGGTAACGACGGCGGCGCGCCCGTCGAGTCGGAATTTGTCCAGGATCATCGCTAGTCCTCTCGGTTGTTGTCCTCGCAGTGTTAAGAATTAGCTCTTAACTGTCAAGGACTAGTGCTCAATCCGCTGGTAGGACGTATCGTGCTCAGGGTGGAAGCAGTGAGTGCCCGGGAGCGGTTGATGGTGGCGGGGGAGCGGCTGATCGCCGAGCGGGGATATCTGGTGCCGCTGCGCGATATCGCCGCCGCGGCCGGGCAGCGCAACAACTCGGCGATCCCGTATCACTTCGGCTCACGCGACGGACTCGTCGAGGCGGTGGTCCAGCAGCGGCTGGCGACTTTGGAGGTGCGCCGGTTGGAGTTGCTGGCGCAGCGCCCGGCCGCGGCCGCCGACGATGTGCACACTCTGCTCGACGCACTGGTCATCCCCATGTTCGAACTGGGAGCGCGTGACGAAAGTTCCTATTACGCAAGGTTTCTCGAACAGATCCGCACCCATCCCGCAGTGTCGGACGCGGCCAATCTGGACAGCGCCGAACGGACCTCGGTGCGAGTGATCGTGGGCGGGCTCGACCGCGCTCTTTCGGACCTGCCGCCGCGCCTGCGGCATCGCCGGCTGCGCAGCCTCACCACGGTGCTGTTCGCGCTGCTGGCCGACCACGAACGCGCCGTCGAGGCAGGCCGGATCGCCGCCGACGACCGGGAGGCCTGGGACCAGGTGATCGACATGCTCGCCGGCACCCTCACCGCCCCGGTGACGACGCGTACCCGCTGACCGTGTGACCATCGGTTCGAACCGAATTTCCCTGGATGCCCAGGTTTCGCGCTCGGACGCACGACAGCATCCGAGTGAGCATCACGGCGACGGCACCCCCGGATCGGTGGTGTGGAGCCGAGGCTGGCGGCTCACCACGCCCGCCGATTACCGTGAACCCTGTGGATATCGCGCGCGAGCTGCCCGGCGAACGGTCGGTGCCGCGTACCGGATGGCGTAGTCAGGGCGGGCCGCTACTGGCGGCCGGTGCGGTGGTCGCCGCGGCCGCGGTGCTGCACTTCCACGATCCGCACAGCCAGGGGGCATACGGGATATGCCCGTTCTATGCGCTGACGGGATGGTGGTGTCCGGGCTGCGGTGGACTGCGGGCTGTGCACAATCTCACCGAAGGCCGGGTACTCGACGCACTGCACAGCAACGTATTCGTGCTTCCGCTGCTGCTCACCCTAATGCTGTGGTGGGGGCGGTGGGCTCTGAGCCGCTGGCGCGGCCGAGCCGACACCGCCTGCCCGTTCACCCTTCGTGGCCAGGCGCAATGGTGGCTGATCGGGCTGCTCGTGCTGTTCACCATGGTCCGCAATACCCCGTGGGGTACATGGTTGGCCCCGGTCTAGGCGGGCATGCTGGAAATATGACCCAGGAAATCGCTGATTCACTGAAGGCTCGGGTGCGCGAGAAGATGCTGCGCCAATTGAACGAGGACGGCGCGCCCGACGCCGAGCAGGACGATCCGCGCCAGATCGCCATCGAGAAGGATCTCGAGGCCATCGACTCCGTTCCCGACGGCGATCCGCTGATCGAAGAATTGGCCGCCCGCTACCTGGTGCCGTGAATCGGATCGTGCCGGATCAGATCGCGCAGGGTGCCGCGCCCTGCCCCGCCTCCGTCAAGCCGGGCCGGGTCTCCGGCAGCGGGGACCACTGGCCGCCGGCATACGTGTAATTCCACGAAGCGCCGTCTCGAACCAGTCGGCTCAGCGCCTCGAGCAGGCGATCCACATCCGCGACCGACGTGCCCAGACCGACGCTCGCGCGCACCGCGCCGTCGACACCGAGCCGCTGCAGCAGGGGATGTGCGCAGAAACGCCCGTCACGCACGCCGATACCGAATTCGGCCGACAGATACGCCGCGACCCGGCCGGGCTCGAACCCGTCGACGGTGAATGCCACGATGCCCACACTGTCGGCACTGTCGGAAAAGATGCGCAGTTGCCGAACGCCCGCAACGCTTTTCAGGCCGTCGCGCAGGCGGCGGATCAAGTGGTGTTCGTGCTCGACCACGGCCTGTTCGTCGAGGGCATACAACGTTTCGCAGGCCGCCGCGACGGCCGCCGCGCCCAACACGTTCGGTGATCCCGCCTCGTGCCGCTGCGGTGCGGGCGCCCAGTGCGCCTGCTCGGTGGTGACCGCGGTGACCGCCCCGCCGCCGGCCAGATACGGCGGCGCCGCGTCCAGCCAGTCGCGGCGGCCTACCAGCACACCGGCGCCGAAGGGCGCGTACAACTTGTGCCCGGAGAAGGCCAGGTAGTCGATGCCGGTTCCGCCGGATTCCGCGAACGACTGCAGGTCGATTCGGCGATGCGGGGCCAGTTGCGCGGCATCGACCAGGATGCGGGCGCCGTGGCGATGCGCGATCGCGGTCAGTTCCGCCAGCGGCAGCACCTCACCGGTCACATTCGACGCGCCCGTAACCGCAAGCAGTGCAGCGGGTTCGGCGCACAGTTCGGCCTCGAGCCGCCGCAGCGTCTCCGCGATCGTCGCGGCGGCGGGAACCACCCGGCGGCCGCGGCGCGTCCAGGGCAGGAAATTCGCGTGGTGTTCGATATCGAGCACCACGGTGTCGCCGGGAACGCAGCACGCCAGCAGATTCAGCGAGTCGGTGGTGTTGCGGGTGAACACCACCACCTGGTCGTCGGCGCAGTTCACCGCCCGTGCCACCGCGACACGCGCTGCCTCGTAGCGATCGGTGCTGATGCGGGAGGCGTATCCGGCGCCGCGGTGCACGCTGGCGTAGTAGGGGAGCAGTTCGTTCACGCGGTCGGTGACCTGGGCCAGGGCGGGGGCGCTGGCGGCGTAGTCGAAGTTGGCGTAGGTACGGAAACCGCCCTGTACCAACGGAACTCGCAGATCGCAGCCGGAGACGCGCGCGATCGGTTCACCGGTGCGGCAGGAACGGGTGGCATGGCCGGCGCAGTCCGGCGCCGAGCAGGTGCAGGAGGCGCCGGAGCGGGAGGCGTAGCCGCCGTGAGCGCAAACCTGTTCCGGGACAACGGTTTCGGCGGTAGCGGCGGCAATTGTCGAGACAGCAGTACGCATCGGGGCGATCCCTTTGTTCAGGGACTCCGGACGTGGAGGGTGATCGGAGTCCGCGCTTGCCGTGCTCGGTCGAGCATCGGCCAGGTCGTCACCCGGAGCACCCCACCGCGGAGGAGGGTTGCCGACCAGCTAGCCGGGGCTTGACGCTGGTACTCGTGACCTGAGCCGAGAGTGGCAGAACCGGCCCGGCGTTGTCAAGCACCCGACTCGAGCGAGCAGTGGCGCCGCGCCGCCCGCGAAATCGGCGACGCGTGAAAGGAATTGCGGCTCAGTCCAATCCGGCTGGGCGGTGATAGGTGCCGTTGTAGTACAGCAGCGGGTTGCGCATCGGCTCGCCACCGGTGTCGTCGTGCACCCGGGTGACCAATCCGACCACCAGGGTGTGGTCGCCGATGGGAATCAACCGATGCACGGTGGCCCGCACCCAGATCGGGGTGCCGTGCAGCACCGGCTCGCCCGTCTCCAGCGTCGACCACAACTCCGGGTCGGCGAAACGCTCTTCGGCGGCGCGCGAAAACCGTTGTGCCAGATGCTGTTGATGTTCACCGAGGAAGTGCACGACGACCGAATCGGCCTCGCTCATCGCGTCGATGGACGAGGAGGTGTGCGCGATGTTGAACGAGATCAGTGGCGGATCCAGCGACAGCGAGGCGAAGGAGGTGGCGGTGAAGCCCACCGGGCGTTCCGGCCGGCTCAGGGTGACGATCGTCACTCCCGCGGGGTAGTGGCGCATGGCTGCCCGGTACTGCGCTGCGGTGACGCCGTCGTGCTGAGATTCGAGATGCTGAGGGTCGAGATCGGCCAGCTCGGCGTCGGGTCGCTGGGAACTGCTCACGCCTCCAACCTACGTCGTGCCCGCCCTCCCGCAATCCCGACGCCGTCCCGGCGCCGCCGAACTGCCCCGATACGCTGGACGAATGAGTGATTGGAAGGCCTTCGACGTCGAGCGCACCGGTCACGTCGCGCGAGTGACGCTGACCGGACCCGGCAAGGGCAATGCCATGGGCCCGGATTTCTGGAGTGAACTGCCACTGATCTTCGGCGAGCTGGACGCCGACCCGGAGATCCGCGCGATCGTGCTCACCGGCTCCGGTAAGCACTTCTCCTACGGCCTCGATCTGCCCGCGATGAGCCCGACCTTCGGTCCGCTGCTGGGCGAGAAGGCCCTGGCCGCACCGCGCACCGATTTCCTCTACGAGATCCGCCGCATGCAGGCCTCGGTGACCGCGGTCGCCGACTGCCGCAAACCCGTGATCGCCGCGATCTCCGGCTGGTGCGTGGGTGGCGGACTCGATCTCATTGCCGCCGCGGATATCCGCCTGGCCAGCGCGGAGGCCAGCTTCAGCCTGCGCGAGGCCAAGGTCGCCATCGTCGCCGACATCGGATCGTTGCACCGGCTGCCGGGCATCATCGGCGAGGGCCATGTGCGCGAGCTCGCCTATACCGGCAAGGACATCGACGCCGCGCGGGCGGAGAAGATCGGCCTGATCAACGACGTCTATCCGGACCAGGAAGCGGTTCTGGCCGCCGCGTACACGCTGGCGGAGGAGATCGCCGCGAATCCGCCGCTGGTCGTGCAGGGCATCAAGGACGTGCTGGACCAGCCCAAGGCCGGCAAGGTGGCCGACGGGCTGCGGTACGTCTCGGCGTGGAACGCGGCCTTCCTGCCCTCGGAGGATCTGACCGAGGCGATTCAGGCCGTCTTCGAGAAGCGCAAGCCGAACTTCCAGGGCAAGTAGCGCACGTGACTTCCAGGGCAAGTAGCGCACGTGCGACGGCGCTCGGCGGGACGCATACGCCCGCGAGCGCCGTCGACCGGCACTCAGTGCCCGCCCTGCTCCTGCAGCCGCTCGAACGCCTCGGTGGTGAGAGTCTCGGCCTTGGCCCGGCCGTCCCAGCCCTCGACCTTGACCCACTTGCCGGGCTCGAGGTCCTTGTAGTGCTCGAAGAAGTGCTCGATGGCCTTGCGCTCGAATTCCGGGATGTCGTTGACGTCCTGGATGTGATCCCAGCGCTTGTCGCCGGCCGGCACCGCAACGACCTTCTCGTCGCCGCCCGCCTCGTCGCTCATCAGCAACACGCCGACCGGGCGGGCCTCGACGATCACGCCGGGGAACACCGACTCCGGCAACAGCACCAGGCAGTCCAGCGGGTCGCCGTCGGAGCCGAGGGTGTTCTCGATGTAGCCGTAGTCGGCCGGGTAGACCATCGGGGTGTAGAGGTAGCGGTCCAGCCGCACCCGACCCGTCTCGTGGTCGACCTCGTACTTGTTGCGCTGCCCCTTGGGGATCTCGATGGTGACGTCGAACTCCACGTCATCTCCTTCGTCCGATGCGTATGCGTTGATGCGGTACGGCTGCTCGCCGGCGTGTGCCGCGGCCGACTCGCCGACCGGTCCGGTGGGCTGCCGACGCGCCAGCTCGTTCGGTGGAACGCCGGCGAGGTGAGGATAGTGTGGTCGATGCGCGCATGGGTGCGGCAGGGAGCGTCCGCCTCACACGGGTGAATAGGGAGACAGCTGTCACGTGGTAGGTCGAGGTAGGAAGAACATCGGTGGGCTGGCCGCTCGCCGACGCCGCAATATGTGGGTCGCGGTGCTGGTCGCAACCGTTGTCGCCGTCGTCGTGGCCACGGTGGCTCTGGTGACGGTGCGGCCGTGGACCGAGGAGTTCCGGCACGGGGGTCTGACGATAGCCGCACCCCCGGCCCCCGTGAAGCCCTTTCCCCAGCTGAATCCCGCCTCGGCGAGTGCGCCCGAACCCAGCCGCCAGGGTCTGGCCGCTGCCCTGGCCCAGGTGGCTACGAGTCCGGACCTGGGCAATTTCGCCGGATCGATCTCCGATCCCGACACCCGCGCCACGCTCTGGAGCGCCGATCCGGACAAGCCGATGATCCCGGCGTCGACCCTGAAGGTCATGACCGCGGCGGCCGCGCTGCTGGTGTTGCCGCCGGATCGTCGGCTCACCACGCGGGTGGTGGCCGGTTCGGCGCCCGGTGAGGTGGTGCTGGTCGGCGCCGGCGATCCGACTCTGACCGCGCAGGCCGACGGCAAGGGCTACTACCCGAACGGGCCGAAGTTGTCGGATCTGGTGGCTCAGATCCGTGCCGCCGGGCATCCGGTCGACACGGTCGTGGTCGACACCTCGCTGTATTCGGGTCCGACTTCGCCGGCCGGCTGGGATCCGGCCGATATCGCGGGCGGTTCGTGGGCGCCGATCGAACCGGTGATGATCGACGGCGGCCGCCTCGACCCGCTGGTCGAATATTCGCCGCGTTCGGCCACGCCCGCCCTGGACGCGGGTCGCCGGCTGGCGCTGGAACTGGGCGCCGACCCGGCGAAGGTACGGCTGGGCAAGGCCGCCCACGGCGCCGCCGAATTGGCCCACGTGGATTCCGCGGAACTGCGGGACCGCTTGCGGGACATGATGATTCACTCCGACGACGTGCTCGCCGAGACGATCGGCCGGGAGATCGCGGCGGCGACCGGTGGCGAGCAGTCGTTCGCCGGTGCCGCCTCCGCCACCCTGACGGCGTTGAAGGCGGCGGGTTTCGACACCGCGGGCGTCACCCAGATCGACAACAGCGGACTGTCCACCGACGACCGGGTTCCGGCGCGACTGCTCGACCGGATCATCGCCGAATCGGCCGCGTCCGCGCAGCCGGGCGGTGCGGATCCGGGCGGCACCACACCGCCCTCGGTCGTCAACACCGGCGACGCCGCCGCGGTCGCCTCGCCGCTGGCGCCGCTGCTGGACTATCTGCCGGTCGCCGGTGGCACCGGATCGCTGGCGGTGCGGTTCGTCGACGGCGGCCCCGAGCGCGCGGGAGCGGGCTGGGTGCGTGCCAAGACCGGAACTCTGTCGGTGTCGAGCGCGTTGGCTGGATATGTGTTGGATCGCGACGGCCGCGTCATGACCTTCGCGCTGATGTCGAACGACCGGCCCCCTGAGGCCAGCCGCCCGGCATTGGACGCCGTCGCCACCACGCTTCGCAACTGTGGATGCTCCTGACGGGTGGAAATGCGATGACCGGATCCGGTGACCCCGCCGATGGCCGTACCGCCGACGATGCCGTGGTCGCCGGTCGCGAAGCCACGGACGTGGCGAAGAACGCGTCCGCGAAACGCTCGGTGCTGGCCGGCTCGGTCGATTGGCAGCTGGCCGCACGAGCCGGTAGCGCCGTGGTGCCGTCCGGTCCGCGCACCACGCGGTATTCCGCCGAACAGGTCGTCGAGGAACTGTCCGAGGCGTCCGTGCGGGCCGAGGGCCCGGTGCGCGAGGTGAGTCTGCTTCTCGACGACCAGCCCGTTCCGCAGGCCACGATCGTCGATCGCCGCGGCTGGATCCGCGCGGCCGCCGAATCCATGTCCGAACTCACCGGATCCGCCGACGACGGCCGCGGCCGCTTCGCCGGGAAACCGGCCGGCGTCCAGGCCGGGGCGATGCTGGCCTTCCTGTCCACCGCGATCCTCGGCCAATACGATCCGTTCAGCGGGCCGGACGGCACCCTGCTGCTGGTCGCGCCCAACATCATGGCCGTGGAACGCGCACTCGGCGTCTCGCCCAGCGATTTCCGGCTGTGGGTGTGCCTGCACGAGGTGACGCACCGGGTGCAGTTCTCCTCCGCGCCCTGGCTGGCCGACTATATGAAGCAGAACGTCGACACCCTCGGCGCCGTCGGCGACGAATCGGTGAACGAGGTGCTCACCCGGCTGCTGGAGGAAATGCGTCGCCGCCGCGACAACGGGGTGAGCGACGATCCCGCCGATCGCGGCATCCTCGGCCTGCTGCGCGCCACCCAGCCGCCGCCGCAGCGCGACGCGCTGGACCGGTTGCTGATGCTCGGCACGCTGCTGGAGGGCCATGCCGACCACGTGATGGACGCCGTCGGCCCGGCCGTGATCCCCACCGTCGCGCAGATCCGCGAGGCATTCGATCAGCGTCGCCGGCGCCCGGCCAATCCGGTCCAGCGGCTGTTGCGCGCCCTGCTCGGGGTGGACGCGAAGGTCGCGCAGTACGTGCGCGGCAAGGCGTTCGTCGACGAGGTCGTCGGCAAGGTCGGCATGCAGCGGTTCAACACCGTGTGGACCGACGCCGACACCCTGCCCCGGCCCGACGAGATCAGCACCCCGCAACGATGGATCGACCGAGTCCTGGGGTGACCCCGGCGGGCGCCGCCGGGGTCGCGCGCGCCCGGCTTCCGGAGACGGCGGCGGTGCTGGGGATGCGGCACGCCGTACGCGAGTGGCTGCTGCGGTATCGGCCGGAGGGCGCGGTGGCCGTCGCCCTGTCCGGTGGGGCGGATTCGCTGGCCCTCACGGCGGCGGCGCTCGCCGAGGCCGACCAGGTCGACGCGTTGATCATCGATCATGGATTGCAGGACGGCTCGGCGGCGGTCGCGGCGGAGGCCGCCGAGATCGCCCGGCGGCTGGGATGCCGGGCGGTGCGGATGCGCCGCGTGTCGGTGACCGGACCGGGCGGGCCGGAGGCCGCGGCGCGGCAAGCGCGCTACGCGGCACTGGACGAGCTGCGCGACGGCCTGCCGGTGCTGGTCGGGCACACCCTCGACGATCAGGCCGAAACCGTGCTGCTCGGATTGGCGCGCGGTTCGGGCCAGCGCTCGATCCAGGGCATGGCCGACTACGACGAGCCCTGGGGCAGGCCGCTGCTGGGCGTGCGGCGCGCGGTCACTCGGGAGATGTGCCGGGATCTGGGTCTCGACCCGCACGAGGACCCGCACAACGCCGCCCCGGAATTCGCCCGCGTCCGGTTGCGGACCGAGGTGCTGCCGCTGCTGGAGGAGGTCCTCGGCGGGGGTGTGGCACCGGCGCTGGCTCGCACGGCCGCGCAACTGCGTGAGGACGGCGAGGCGCTCGATGCGATTGCCGATCGATTGCTGATCGATGCGCGTGATGGTTCGTCGCTGTCGGTCGAGACACTCGCCACGGTTCCGCCCGCGATCCGTCGGCGTGTCATCCGGGCCTGGCTCCTCGGTGGCGGCGCAAAGGCCTTGACGGACAAGCATTTACGCGCGGTGGAGTCCTTGATCACCGATTGGCACGGGCAGGGCGGCGTCGCGGTCGGCGGAGGAATGCCGGGGATCAGGTTGGTTGCCAGGCGCGAACGTGGCAGGCTGACGTTGGCGTTCGCACGATAACGACCCGAAGGGAACCCAGCACACGTGTACGGGGACGACATAGCGTCGGTGCTGATCACCGAGGAGCAGATCCGAGCCAAGGTCGACGAGTTGGCCGAACTCATCGCGAAGCGATATCCCCCGGACGCGCCCGAAGGTGATCTGCTGCTGGTCGGCGTGCTCAAGGGTGCGATCTTCTTCATGACCGAGCTGGCGCAGGCGCTGCCGATCCCGACGCAGATGGAGTTCATGGCCGTCTCGTCCTACGGGTCGTCCACCTCCTCCTCGGGCGTGGTCCGGATTCTGAAGGATCTGGACAAGGACATCGCCGGGCGCAACGTGCTGATCGTCGAGGACATCATCGACTCCGGTCTCACGCTGTCGTGGCTGATGCGCAACCTCTCCAGCCGCAACCCCGCCTCGCTGGAGGTGGTGACGCTGCTGCGCAAGCCCGATGCGCTGCGCACCCACATCGAGGTCGCGCACGTAGGTTTCGACATCCCGAACGAATTCGTCGTCGGGTACGGACTGGACTACGCCGAGCGTTACCGCGATCTGCCCTACATCGGCACCCTGAACCCGCGGGTCTACAGCGCCTGAACTGGGCACATGACCGAATTGGTGACCGAATTCCGCCGGAGTGTGGCGAAAATCACCGTTTGACGATGTTCCCTGCGCAATCGCTATCGATGGAAGTTGCTGATCGCCCGGGATGACGGGCCGGATCGGCGGCGGAACTCTCCGCTCCGCGCTGAACGTGACATCACCGCTGGTCGACGCCTGCGGTGATGTCGTTTCATCGGCTTCTCGCGACGGCTGTCGCGTTCGCTGAGAATTGACCGAGGCGATTGTGCTGGAGTTATGGCGGAGCCCTATGCTGTCAGTAACAAACCGTTTGGCTGTTTATGACCCTCTATTCAGACTTGAAGGTCTAAAGCGGCTAGATTTCCCTGACCGATTCTGATAGCAAGGTGCTATGGACCCGCATTTGCGCGACCTGCGGTACTTCGTCGCCGTCGCTGAGGAACTGCACTTCACCAATGCCGCGCAGCGGCTGCACATCGCTCAACCCACCCTCTCGCGGCAGATCCGCCAGCTCGAGCGTCAGCTCGACGTGGTCCTGTTCGATCGCAACCAGCGCAGCGTCGCGCTGACCGTCGCCGGTAAAGAACTGCTCGAGGGAGCCCGTCGCATCCTGGAGCTGTGGGAGGTCACCAACGTGGCCCTCCAGGAAGCCGGTGAGGTGTTGCGGGTCGGTATCCAGAGCTCGATCGGACGCGGTCTGATCGCCGAACTGGAAAGCGCCAGCGGACATCGGCTGGCCCTGCATTCGGCATCGTGGACCGATCCCTCCAGCGGCCTCGCGGGCCGGCAGGCCGATCTGGCGTTGATGTGGTTGCCGGTGCCCGATTCCGGGCGCTACCGCTGGCAGGTGCTGCGCACCGAAGCGAGGTGGGTGCTTCTCCCCGAGAACCACCGGCTGGCCGATCACGAGGCCATCGAATTCGCCGATCTGATCGACGAGCCGTTCATCGCGATGCCCGCCGAAGCCGGTGCGGCACGCGACTTCTGGCTCGGCGGCGACGCCCGCGGTGGGCGGCAGGCCAAGATCGGCGGCGAGGCCGCCACCGCAGAGGAGCGGCTCGAGGCCGTCAGCCTCGGACTCGGCGTCTGCCTGCTGGCCGAGAACAACGTGCCGATGTATCGGTGGCCCGGGCTCACCGCCCGCCCGGTCGCCGGCCTCGCGCCGTGTGAACTCGCGATGGTGTGGCGCGCGGACGACGACCGGCCGACCATTCTCGATTTCGCCAATCGCGTTGTCGCCGGAGGGTTTTCCGTCGTCGAAGACGACCGGTGAGCGCTGTCGAAGACGACCGGTGAGCGCCGTCGAAGACGAGCGGTAGCGCTCAGGCGGTGCGCTGCCAGGGCTGAGCGGTCTCCAACTGGGCGGCCAGGCGTAGCAGCGTCGATTCGCTGCCGGGCGGCCCGGCCAGCTGCGCGGCCACCGGCGTTCCGGTGCGCGGGTGCAACCCCATCGGGACGCTCACCGCGGGCCAGCCGACCAGATTCCACAGCGGCGTGAACGGCGAGAAGCGAACGTTGGCAACGACATTGGCCAGCCAGCCCCGGGCGTGCCAATTGCGCGCCGCGAGGGCGGGCGTGGCCAGCGTCGGGGTGATCACCACATCGTGCTGCTCGAAGAAGTCGAGCAGCCGCGCCTCGATCCGGTCGACCTGATTCGGCCGGACCAGACCGGCCTTCAGCACCGCCCGGCCCAGCGCGATATGCACGCGGCTACGGCGTTGCAGCAGTTCCGGATTCGCGACCGCACCCGCCTCGCGCGCCGCATTGGCCAGCCAGCGCCACGCCAGCGCGGTGGTCGCGCCCTGATACGGCAGTGCGGCGGGCACGACGCCGTGACCGGCCTCCTCGGCGAGCCGGGCGGCGGTCTGCGCGGCCGCGGCCCAGTGCTTGTCCACCCGGACCAGCGGGGACGGCGATCCGGGCGCGATCGCGATGCGCAGCGGCGTCGGCGGTTCCAGATCGGCCAGGGCCGGGCGGTCGGCCAGCACCGACAGCATGAGTGCCGCATCGGCGACCGTGGTCGCGAGCACCCCGTTCTCGGTCATGCCGCTCCAGGAGTCGACCCCCACCTGGGCCGGGACCACGCCGCGTCCCGGTTTGATGCCTAAGACGCCGCAGCAGGCGGCGGGTATGCGCACCGACCCGAGCCCGTCGTTACCGTGGGCCACCGGCACGAGTCCGGCACCGACCGCGGCGCCCGATCCACCCGAGGAGCCACCGGCGCTGTAGCGAATATTCCACGGGGAACGAGCAATTCGCTCGGGCGTGTCGGAGGTGCCCCACAGTGCGCCCTCCGGCATCTCGGTCAGGCCGACCACGACCGCGCCCGCGGCCCGCAACCGCCGCACCACCGGGTGATCCGTGGCGGCGGGGACGCCCGACCCCGCGCGCGAACCCGCGTCGGTGATCTCACCGGCCACATCGATGTTGTTCTTCACCGCGACGGGGACGCCGGCCAAGGGGAGGATGTCGAGGTCGGCGCGGTCGGCCAGGGCGCGGCTCTCGGCCCGTGCCCGCTCCGCGCGGACGGTGTGGAAGGCGCCTACCCGCGTATCGCCCCCGGCGATGCGATCCAGCGCGGCGTCGACCACCTGCCCGGCCGTGACCAGACCGTCGCGCACCGCGGTGGCGATCGCGACGGCGGTCGTCAGCTTCGCCGGATCGGGGGCCTTCTCGGCGTCCGCGGCACCGCCGCCGGTGACCGGCTCACTGCTCGCGGCGGGGGGTTGCGGCCGGTCGCCCGGCGGGGTGCTCGACCCGGAACCGGTGCTGGAAACGTGCTGCGGTTCAGCGTTTTCCGCCGGCGGCCCGGAGGTCTGATCCGCTGGTCCCGAACCGGTGGTTTCGTCTGCGTCCACTGCTACCTCCCGGGTGGCGCGCGAGACGGCGTTCGATGTCGCGTCGGCCAGTGCGGTGCCCTCGTTGTGCATATGTCGAAGCCCCCGTCGCGTTGTGGTCGATATGGGCTGTTTTCGATGTTGTCGCGCAAGTTATCACTTTCGGCGACGCACACCGTTGATGATCACGGGGCGTGGCGGATGGTGCCGTGAAACCACGACCGCGATGCCCGAATGCACGGTGGCCGCGGCACCCACTGGACACCGCAGCCGGACAGCACATTTCGCTCCGCGCTATTCGGTGCCGTTGCGGACCCGTTCCTCGTAGGCCTTGCGGGCGGCCGAATCGACGTCGCCGAGGAAGGTCTGCTGCGCGCCCAGAGCACGTCCGATCGCATCGCCCACCGACTCCGGCAGCAATCCGACCACCTGCGAGATGGCGCCGGCCACCTTCGTCACGCGGACCTTCGACTTCGGTGCCACCAGGAGTTTCGCGATGGCCTCGGCAATCTCCTCCGGCTCGGCCGGGCGCATCAGCTTCGGCGCCGAAACACCCGATCCCAGTTCGGTATTGGTCAGCGTCGGCAGCACCGACGAGAACGACACGCCCGTATCGCGATACTCCTCCCGCAGCGTGTCGGTGAAGCCCAAAACCGCGTGCTTGGTGGCGTTGTAGGTCGCCAGACCGGGGATGTGGGTCTCGCCCGCGAGGGAGGCGATATTGATGATGTGGCCGCTGCGCCGCGGCAACATCCGGGCCAGCGCCAGTTTCGAGCCCAGGATGACGCCGTAGACATTGATATCGATGATGCGGCGGGTCAACGCATCCGGTTCGTCGACCACCCTGCCGGTGGGCATGATGCCGGCGTTGTTGATCAGCACATCGACGGGTCCCAGCGCCCGTTCCACCTCGTCGAGGAAACTGCTGAACGACTGCTGGTCGGTGACGTCCACCCGGCCGTAGTGATCGAAATCGTGGTCGGTGCCGGACTGTTTGACGGCCGTCTCGTCCACATCGCCGATGGCGATCTTCGCGCCGAGTTGCTGCAGCCGCGTCGCGGTCGCCAGGCCGATACCGCGGGCGCCGCCCGTGATGACGACGACCTTGCCGCTGATCTTGCCGAAGTCGGTCACTTCTTCCCTCCGACCGTGTCGAGCACGTCCTTGATGCCCAGCCGGCGCATGCCGCGCGCACCCGCGGCGCGCATCGCGGCCAGCGCGAAACCGAGTTTGGTGGTGTTGTACGGGAACCACATGAGTTCTTTTTCCTGCGTGGGCAGGATCGGCACGGTGATGGCCTGTTTGCGGCAGTACTTGCGCACGCCGTCGGCGCCGCCCCAGCGCGCGCCCACACCGGACTGCTGCCAGCCGCCCATCGGCAGCGCGAAACTGAACATGTTGGCGAAGACGTCGTTGATGTTCACCGCGCCCGCATTCAGCCGGCGCGCAACGCGTTCCCCGCGGGCCTTGTCGCCGGTCCACACCGACGCGGACAGGCCGTAGATCGAATCATTGGCCAGCCGAACGGCTTCGGCCTCGTCTGCGACCTTCATCACCGGGATGGTCGGGCCGAAGGTCTCCTCGGTCATACAGCTCATCGAGTGGTCGACGTCGGCCAGCACGGTGGGCTGGTAGAAGGTGCCCACACCGGTGGCCTTGCCGCCGGTCACCGCCCGCGCGCCCTTGGCGATCGCATCCTCGACGTGGTCGGAGACGATGGATTTCTGCGCGTCGTTGGCCAGCGCGCCGACATCGTATCTCGGCTCCCGCCCGTCGGCGCCCTGCCGCAGTTCGCGCACGTGCGCGGCCAGTTTCTCGACGAAGGTGTCGTAGACCGGAGCCTCGACGTAGACCCGCTCGACCGAGATGCACACCTGCCCGGCGTTGAACAGACCGCCGAAGGCGATGCCGTAGGCGGCGCGGTCGATATCGGCGTCGGCCAGCACGATCGCCGGATCCTTGCCGCCGAGTTCCAGGCTGTAGGGGATGAGCCGCTCCACGCAGGCCGCGGCGATCCGCTTACCGGTCTTGGTCGAACCCGTGAACTGCACGTAGTCGACGTTGTCGACGACCGCCGCGCCCGTCTCGCCGGCGCCGGTCACCACGGCCAGCACCGGCGGCGCACCGATTTCGGCCCAGCCGCGCGCCAATTCCAGCGCCGACAGCGGAGTCACCTCGGACGGCTTGAGAACGACGGCCGCACCGGCGGCCAGCGCCGGAATCACGTCGATCACCGGCATCGCCAGCGGGAAGTTCCACGGCGTGATCACGCCGACCACAGGATAGGGCCGGTAGGCGGTGGTCAGCTTCTTGACCCGGGCCAGCGGGCTGTGCGGCGAGGGATGTTCGTCGGAGAGGAACTTGCCGGCGCGCCGGGCGTAATAGCCGGTGAGATCGACCGAGAAGCTCGGATCGATCAGCGCGTCGACACGGGCCTTGCCGGTTTCGGACTGCAGCACATCGGCGAGATGATCGGTGTGATCGATGATCCAGTCCTGCAGCTTCAGCAGCCATTCCTTGCGGCCCTCCGGCCCGATGGCCTCCCATTCGGGCTGGTAGAGCCGCAATTCGCGGACCTTGGCGGCAACCGCGTCGGCCGATTCGGCGGGGACGGTGCCCACCAGCTCGCCGGTCGCCGGATTGCGCACCTCGATGTCGGTGACCAGCGCGGTCGCCGCTGTCGCCTGCCGCGCGGGTGCCGGATCCTTCTTCACGGTTGCCGCCGGAGCCGATTTCGTCGCCGCCGGCGTGCTCGACTTCGCGGCCGGGGCGGACTTCGCCGCCTTCGCGGGCGTCTTCTTGGCCGCGGTCCGGCCCGCGGTCTTACGGGCGGCCGGCTTGTTTGCGCCGGTCGATTTCCCGGCCGTGGATTCGCCGGGTGACGGTTCGGTATTCGGCACGATGCTGTCTCTCCCCACGTGCGCTGCGCTGCGAACGGTTGACATTGTGAATCACTTCACTGATCTATGATCGTGTCACAATGATTCGCGTGCTGCTTGGTCTTTGCGGTCAAGGACTCGGCTGTAATTTGGCACCGGAGCACAAAAACTTCGCGGCCGCCGGCGGGCTGCACAACGAGATCGGGTGAACGAGGGGATCGGTGATGGCGACAGCCCCGTCCGATGTGGCGGTCCGGCAGTGGATGGCCGATTTCGTCGCCGAGACACTGCGCGGCGAGACCCTCGAACAGATGGTGGCCCGGCTCGACGCGCAGATCATCGGCCGCGTGCCGGAACTGACCGATCGCGATCTGCGCCGCGATCTGGAATCCAGCACCCGGGCACACGCCCTGGCCGTCCTCAGCGGTCTCACCCAGGACGCGATGGAGTACGCGGTCCCCGAACAGGCGCACGCCTTCGCCCGCACGCTGGCCCGCCGTGGCTACGACCTGCGGCTCCTGCTCCGCGTTTACCACGCCGGCCAGGAGGCCGCGATCGACTACATGACCGAGGTGATCGATGAGCGCCGGCTGCCCGAGCAGTTCGAACGCTCGGCGCTGATCCGGCTGTTCGAACGCTCCACCCGCTGGGTGAACACCTCCGTCGAGGCGCTGACCGACACCTATATGCAGGAGCGGGAGCGCGGCCTGCGCGCGGCGCTCAACCAGCGCACCGAGATCGTGCGGACCTTGCTGTCGGGAGAGGATGTCGACGCGGACCACGCCTCGGCGCGGCTGGGATTCCGTCTCGGGCAACGCCAGGTCGCGATCGTGCTGTGGACCGATTCCGTTGCGCGCGGTGCCGGTGCGCTCCTGTCCGCCGCGGCGGACGGGTTCGCCCTCCCCGGCGCGGGCGACGGACGGCGGGAAGGCCCGGACGCCGTGACCGGCCCGCAGGGCGACGGCCTCGCCGGCAGCAGTGGCGCCGCGGGGGACATCGGCACGGACGACCGGCTGGCGGCCGGCAGTGATGAACTCGGACGGCTGGAACGAACGGCCACGCGGCTGGCCACCGCGCTCGGCGGGGTCGGCGTCCTCACCGTGCCGGCGGGTTCGGCGGCGCTGTGGGCGTGGCTCGCGGCCGATGCCGAGGCGGTCGCCGCCGTGGCCACCGATATCGTCGCCGCGCCGATACGCCTCACGCTGGGCTCGTCCGCGACGGGTGTGGCCGGATTCCGGCAGAGCCACCGCGATGCGATCGCGGCCAGGCAGGTGGCCGAGCGGGCGGCCGTCGATCTCGGCCGGGTGCTGCCGTACGCGCGGGTCGAACCCGCCTATCTGGCCGGTGCGGACGTCGCGGCGATGCGCGCGCTCATTCGGCGGGAACTCGGAGCGCTGGCCGCACCGGATGCGAATTCGGCGCGGCTGCGCGAGACCCTGCTCGCCTATCTGCGCTGTCACCGCAGCCCGGAGGGCGCGGCGGCGCGCCTGGGCGTGCACAAGAACACGGTCCGCTACCGCATTCAGCGCATCGAGGAAACGCTCGGGCGTCGCATCGAGGAATGCGGCCTACGGCTCGAGCTGGCGCTGGAATGCGTGGCGGTCTACGGGGTGTGAGCGCTCAGACGCGGTCGCCGGTCGCGCGCAGCGGCGGTTCCGCGGCCGCGGTCACCGGATGGTCGGGCAGTTCGGCCAGCAGCGTCGTCGTCGCCGCGGCCACCGCGGCCACCGCCTTGTCGAAGGCCGGTTTCGTGACATACGACAGACCGGTCAGGCCACCCACCTTCCGCACGTATTCCTGTGCGGCAGCGAAGATTTCCTGGTCGGTGGCGCGGGGTTCGAGCCCGCGCAGCACGGTGATGTTGCTACCCATGGCGCCGAGAGTAGCCCTAGGCAGGGCCTTACGGCGCCCGATGAAACGGCAAATGTGAAAAATGTGTGTATCGGACTGTGGCGGTATGTCCAGAAGCGCCGGAATCCGGCCTTCCGGGTCACAGTCGACACGGCATCGGGAGATAACCGAACCCCCGGATGGCCGATGCGACACAATCGGAACCATGGCTGCCCGCGACATGCCGACCCTGACCACATTCCCCTATCCGGAACTGGACGAGCGCGAGGACGACCACTGGTCCGGCGCTCAGGTTTCCGACGACGAATTGCGCGCGCTGTCCCTGGGGGCGTTCTATTCCGCCCGCTGGGACGCCTTCCACGATGCCCTGCTGCTCGGACCCGAACGAGAACATCCGCTCGGCGACCGCCGCGAACTGGCCATCGACACCCTGACCGGGGCCTGGGGCATCACCGACGGGACCGAGGCGATGGCGTCGATGGAACAGCTGCTCGACGGGATGCACGCACCGCTGTACGCGCTGGTCCATCCGCTGGTGAACGCGGCCCTCAATTCGCCCGAACGGGACCGCTTCGGTGAGCGCGCCGATCGGCATCGCGCCTTCCTGCGGCAGGTCGGGGCGTTTCGGGGGATGGACAACCCGGAGGCGCTGGTCCGCGACTACGACATCTGGTCCCAGGCGATCAAACTCGATCTGACCGGCCATCTGGTGCAGCCGCTGCCCGCCGATATCCAGGCCTGGGATCTCGCCCGGGTGGTCGCGGTGGCGCGGATGGCCTTCACCGCCGGCTACCTCGAGGCCGATACGGCCTGGGATTACGTGATGCGCGCGCTGCCGCCGGCGCAGAAGCGCTACCGCAATTGGCGGCAGTTCGGCGACGCCTATCTCACCGGCTGGACCTACTGGCAGGCCTGTGAGGACATGGCCGTGCTCAAGTCCGGCGGCACCGATCGGCGGCTCGAACTGGTCCGACTATGGATGCGGCCGACAAGTCCGTGGCGGCGCATCGCGCTCCAAGGCGAGTAGCGCCTCAGTCGGGGAGCGAGCGCAGGATCCCGCGGCCGTAACGCTGGAACTGCGCATCGTCCACCATCGCCAGCGAATGACGCTCGACCAGTAGTTCCCACTCCGAATACAGCTGGGCCACGCCCGGATCCGGCGGCGCCACGGCGCCGTCGGCGGATTCGCGCTGAATCGCGAAGTTCACCGCGCCGACGATCCGATCGGTATCGGCCCGGTCGGTCCCCAGAAAACTCAGCGTCGTATTGCCGTCGGTGAGGTCGATGCCGTAATCGCTACCCGGTTCGTCGCCCGAACCCTTACCGACCTCGGCCGAAATCAGCGCCGAGACGGGCATCTCGTGCGCATAGCGCGGGGTGGAACCGATCGAGAGCAACAGCACCCGCCCGGTGGTGACGGCCAGCAGCCCGCGCCCGCGTCCGGCCGGTGGGACCGCGGTGACCATCGCCGTCTCCAGCATGAACTCGTCGGCTGTGACCATCGTGTGCAGTGCTCCGGCGGCCGAGCGGGTCTCCCGCCGGGGTGCCATCCGCCGGATCGCGCGGTCGACGTCGGCCCGGGTCGGTCCGGTCTTACCCCAGACCGGTGCGGGAGGCACCAGATCGGGCGCCGACATATCGATGCGCTGGGTTGCCAGGATCTGGGAGTTGATCCGCTCCACGATCACGGTCGCGGCCGGCACGTCGTGTTCGGCGATCAGCACCGGGAGCGGGGTGCGGTCGGCCGGGACGCCGGTGAGGACCGGACTCGGATAACGCAGGTAGATCTCGATCACGACGGCGTCGTCGGCGCGCCGGTTCAGCCGGACCTTCAGCAGGTCCGACACCGGAACGTCGAGCACCCGCTCGCCATCGGTGCCCGGCCGCAGAACCTGGAGTCGCCCGCCGCCGTGGCGCAGTATCGCTGTGGGTGTCCGTAGCTCGACTATGTCCATACCCCCTGCGTTCGTCCTGTGTTGTCGCTCACAATAGGTCGTGCATGCCATGATTGGGACCACTTGGACGGACACCGCGAGGTGATCGCCCGATAGGCCGGGAACCACCAGCGTTCTCCGACCGTTTACCTGTTGAACTGCATCAGCTGCCGAACTGCGCGATGTATCGAGTAGACCGTACGCGGTAACGTGGCTTGTCCGCATCCGTTCTGCCCGACCCGGTCGGTGCCGGTATGGATACGGCCCCGCCCGACGCATAGTAGGCATACACCGGAAACACCGGAAAGGACTGGCCCGCCGGCCGACGCTCTATGAACCGCAAGACAGTGTTTCGCAACCTGGCCATAGTCGCGGGCATCCTGCTCGTGATCTATCTGGTCAGCTACTTCAGCAACGACACGCGCGGCTGGAAGAACGTCGATACCTCGGTGGCGCTCACCCAGCTTGCCGACAAGCAGAACGTCAAGCAGGTCCAGATCGATGACAAATCGCAGCAGCTGCGCATCACGCTGAAAAACGGCAACGACGCCACCGGCGGCCAGACCCAGATCATGGCCAAGTACCCCGGTGGCAGCGAGGTCTCGGCGCAGATCCTGCGGGATGTCCAGGCCTCGGGCGCGCCGTACAACACCGAGGTCAAACAGGACTCCTGGTTCACCCAGGTGCTGCTGTTCGTGCTGCCGATGGTGATTCTGCTGGGCCTGTTCGTCTTCGTGATGGCCCGTATGCAGGGCGGTGGCCGCGGCGGCATGATGGGCTTCGGTAAATCCAAGGCCAAACAGCTGTCGAAGGATATGCCGAAGACCACATTCGCCGATGTGGCCGGCGCCGACGAGGCCGTCGAAGAGCTGTACGAGATCAAGGACTTCCTGCAGAACCCGGCTCGCTATCAGGCGCTGGGCGCCAAGATTCCCAAGGGCGTGCTGCTCTACGGCCCGCCCGGAACCGGTAAGACGCTGCTGGCCCGCGCGGTCGCCGGTGAGGCCGGGGTGCCGTTCTTCACCATCTCCGGTTCCGACTTCGTCGAGATGTTCGTCGGTGTCGGCGCCTCGCGCGTGCGCGACCTGTTCGACCAGGCCAAGCAGAACAGCCCCTGCATCATCTTCGTCGACGAGATCGACGCGGTCGGCCGCCAGCGCGGCGCCGGTCTCGGCGGTGGTCACGACGAGCGCGAGCAGACGCTGAACCAGTTGCTGGTCGAGATGGACGGTTTCGGCGATCGCACCGGCGTCATCATCATCGCGGCCACCAACCGGCCCGACATCCTGGACCCGGCGCTGCTGCGCCCGGGCCGCTTCGACCGCCAGATCCCGGTCGGCAATCCGGACCTCGCCGGTCGGCGCGCGATTCTGCGGGTGCATTCGCAGGGCAAGCCGATCGCGCCCGATGCCGATCTGGACGGCCTCGCCAAACGCACCGTCGGCATGTCGGGTGCCGATCTGGCCAATGTGATCAACGAGGCGGCGCTGCTCACCGCGCGTGAGCACGGCAACGTCATCACCGGACCGGCCCTGGAGGAATCGGTCGACCGGGTGATCGGCGGTCCGCGTCGCAAGAGCCGGATCATCAGCGAACACGAGAAGAAGATCACCGCCTACCACGAGGGGGGTCACACCCTGGCCGCGTGGGCGATGCCCGATATCGAGCCCGTCTACAAGGTCACCATCCTGGCCCGCGGTCGCACCGGCGGCCATGCCATGACCGTGCCCGAGGACGACAAGGGCCTGATGACCCGGTCGGAGATGATCGCCCGCCTGGTGATGGCGATGGGTGGCCGCGCGGCCGAGGAACTGGTCTTCCACGAGCCGACCACCGGCGCCTCGTCCGATATCGACCAGGCGACCAAGATCGCGCGCGCGATGGTCACCGAATACGGCATGAGTGCCCGGTTGGGCGCGGTGCGCTACGGCCAGGAACAGGGCGACCCGTTCCTGGGCCGCACGATGGGCACCGGCTCGGACTACTCGCACGAGGTGGCCCGCGAGATCGACGAGGAGGTGCGCAACCTCATCGAGGCCGCGCACACCGAGGCCTGGGCGATCCTCAACGAATATCGCGACGAACTCGACGCGCTGGCCACCGCGCTGCTGGAGCGCGAGACCCTGCACCGCAAGGATCTCGAACAGGTCCTCGCCACCGTCGACAAGCGGCCGCGCATCACCGCCTTCAACGATTTCGGTGAACGTGTGCCCTCGGACCGGCCGCCGGTGAAGACCCCGCGCGAGCTCGCCGCCGAACGCGGCGAACCGTGGCCGGAGGAGGCCGAGACCCGCAAGCCGAGCCGGCCCGCTCCGCAGCCGGTGCCGGCCAACGGTTATCCGCAGGAGGGGCATCGCAACCCGGCCCCGGCTCCGACCCCCGGCTACGGCTATCCGGCCCCGCAGCCCGGTAACTACCCGCGGCCCGCGAATGGCCCGGGATATCCGCCGCGGCAGGGTACGCACGGCTCCCGCCCGGATTACGGCGCTCCCGCCGGCTGGTCGGCTCCGGGCTGGCCGCCGCAGGAGGATCCGTCCGCGGGCGGTGCGCCGCAGCAGCAGCCGGAGTACGACAGTGGCTACGGCGGATCCCAGGGATACGGCGAACCCCAGCGCTACAGCGGTGGTCATCGCCGGCCCGAGTGGTCCGGAGATCAGGAGGGTTCGACGCAGAACGGCACCCAGGATCACGGCGATTGGGACGGACCGAACAGCCGCCGCTGACCGGCTGCGATTAGGCTCGACGGTCGAACCGCGCTGTCGGCGCGTTGATTTACGTGATTGTGGAGGTGTCCTCGTATGTCGGCCAACAACAGCGCTCCCGCCGGCTCCGATTCGGCGTCGGGCGCGGGTGCCGCCGTGGTTGCGGAGGCACCGGCTCCGATCGCGCTGGGGACCGGTCGGACCTTCGATCAGAAGCGGGCCGAGGCGGCGGTACGGGAACTACTGGTCGCGGTCGGGGAGGATCCCGACCGGCCCGGGCTGATCGATACCCCGGCCCGGGTCGCGCGCGCCTATCTCGAAATGTTCGCGGGTCTGTACGTGGAACCGGATTCGGTGCTGAACACCACCTTCGACGAGGGGCATCAGGAATTGGTGCTGGTGCGCGACATCCCGATGTATTCGACCTGCGAACACCACCTGGTGTCCTTCCACGGGGTCGCGCACGTCGGCTACATCCCGGGTCCCCAGGGGCGGGTCACCGGTCTGTCCAAACTGGCCCGCCTCGTCGACCTGTACGCCAAGCGGCCGCAGGTTCAGGAGCGGCTGACCAGCCAGATCGCCGACGCGGTGATGCGGAAACTGGATCCGCGCGGCGCCATCGTGGTGGTCGAGGCCGAACACCTGTGCATGGCGATGCGCGGCATCCGCAAGCCGGGCGCCAGCACCACCACCTCCGCGGTGCGTGGCCTGCTGCAGACCAACGCCTCCTCGCGCGCCGAGGCCCTCGACCTGATCCTGCGCAAATGAGCGATCGCCCATGAGCGCAGTGATCACTCCCCGGGACGGGCGCTCGTGCGTGGTGATGGGCGTGGTGAACGTCACCAGCGACTCCTTCTCCGACGGTGGCCGCTATCTCGACCCGGCCGTCGCGGTCGCCCACGGGGTGCGGTTGTACGAGGCGGGCGCCGACATCATCGATGTGGGTGGTGAATCCACCCGCCCGGGTGCCGTTCGCATCGATCCCGAGACCGAGGCCCAGCGGGTGGTCCCGGTGATTCGCGGGCTGGTGGAGGCCGGTGTGCCGACCAGCGTGGACACCATGCGGGCGAGCGTCGCGGCCGCCGCGATCGACGCCGGAGTGAGCGTCGTCAACGACGTGTCCGGTGGTCGTGCGGATGCCGAGATGGTGAAAGTTGTCGCCGCCGCGGAGATCCCGTGGATTCTGATGCACTGGCGGGCGAATGCCGACCATCGCCACATCGGCCCGGCCGATCATTACGACGACGTCGTGCGCGAAGTGCTGGCCGAACTCTCGGCGCAGGTGGACCTGGCCATGGCTGCCGGCGTGCATCCGAGCCGGCTCGTCCTGGACCCGGGCCTCGGCTTCGCCAAGAACGCCGAGCACAACTGGGCCCTGCTGGGCGCACTGCCCGAACTGACGGCCCAGGGGTTGCCGATTCTGGTCGGCGCCTCCCGCAAGCGCTTCCTGGGTTCGCTGCTGGCCGACGAGTCCGGACCGCGCCCGCCCGACGGGCGCGAGGTCGCCACCGCCACCATCTCGGCCCTGGCCGCCCAGCACGGCGCGTGGGGCGTGCGAGTGCACGATGTGCGGTCGTCGCTCGACGCCATCGCCGTCGCGGATGCCTGGCGGCGAGCCGCCGAATCCGGGCAGCGGCGAGCCGCCGAATCCGGGCAGCGGCGAGCCGCCGAATCCGCTGGTTCACACCATCAGGGGAGCGAGTGAGTACCGATCGCATCGAGCTGCGCGGCCTGCGCGCCTACGGTCACCACGGCTGCTTCGATTTCGAGCGCCGCGACGGCCAGGAATTCCTGGTCGACATCACCCTGTGGCTGGATTTCGCGAAGGCGGCCGCGACCGATGAGCTGTCGGCCACCGTCGACTACGGCGAGCTGGCGCAGCACGCGGTCGCGATCGTCTCCGGCCCGCCGCGCAATCTGATCGAGACCGTCGCCGCCGAGATCGCCGACGATGTGATGCGCGATGAGCGCGTCGTCGCCGCGGAGGTGGTCGTGCACAAGCCCTCGGCGCCGATTCCGCATGCCTTCGCCGATGTTCGCGTGGTGGCCACCAGGCGGCGAGACGTACCGCCGACCCCGGAGGTGGCCGGATGAGCCGTGCGGTGCTGTCGATCGGGTCGAATCTGGGAGATCGGCTCGCCCATCTCCGCAGCGTGGTGGAGGCGCTGACGCCGCAGCTGGTCGCGGTGTCGCCGGTGTACTCGACCGCGCCGTGGGGTGGAGTGCCGCAGGAGGACTACCTCAATGCCGTTGTGGTGGTGGAGGATTCGGAGCTGGGCCCACGCGATTGGCTCGACCGCGGACAGCAGCTCGAGCAGCGGTCCGGGCGTGTCCGCGAGATCCGCTGGGGCGCACGAACTCTGGATGTCGACGTGATCTGGTGCGCCGAGGGGCTGCGGCCGGTGACCAGTGCGGATCCGGAACTGACACTGCCGCATCCGCAGGCGCACCACCGCGCATTCGTCCTGGTGCCCTGGGCCGAGATCGAACCCGATGCGACGCTGGAGGTCGACGGCCGGACCCGGCCGATCCGGGACCTGCTGTCCGAGCTCGACCCGGACGAGATCGACGGCGTCCGGCTCACCGACCTGTCGCTGTCCGCGGCGCAACGATGATCGGTGGCTGGTCATGAATGTCATGAGGCCGACCAAGATTCTGGATCTGCTCGCGAACGTCCTGATCGCCGCCGCGGTGGCGTGGGTGGCGACTCGCTGGGCCTATTCGAGCTTTCCGCCGATCACGGTGATCGCGGCCGCCTCGCTGTATCCGGTGGCCGCCGTGGAAGCGGTGCTGGCGTTCGTGATTCGCGCCCGCGTCGGCGATCACCGCATCGGTGACGGTCCGAAACAGTTGCATCCGATCACCGCGGCCCGCGCGGTGGCGCTGGCGAAGGCTTCGGCCCAGGTGGGTTCCCTGGCGGCCGGCGTGTGGCTGGGCTTCCTGATCTGGGTGCTGCCGCAGCGGTCGGATATGCGCGCGGCCGCGTCGGACACTCCCGGCGCCATCGTGGGTCTGATCGCCGGTGTGGTGTTGGTCGCCGCCGCGCTGTGGCTGGAGTATTGCTGCCGCGCGCCACATGAGCCACCAGACGAACCAGCTACCTCATAGCTAACACGGTTGAGTCGAGTTCCGGACCGGCTGCGCGCCGAAATCCGCTATTCGAGTTACCCTTGCGGACATGGTTTCACCCTCCCGTAGCAGTGCTTCCCCGCGACAGCGGGACAACGCGGGAAAAATCGTCGTCGGCGTATTAATTCTGCTCGGTCTGATTGCCAGCGTGTTTCTGATTTTCAGCAACAATGTGCAGTTGGTCCGGGTCGGTTTGGTCGCGGCTCTGTGGGCCGCCGCGGTGGCCGCGCTGGCGGCGACCCGCTATCGCCGGGATGCGGCGATCGATCAGGCCAAGGCTCGTGACCTGCAGAAGGTCTACGAGTTGCAGCTCGAACGCGAGATCACCGCCCGGCGTGAATACGAACTCGGCGTCGAATCGCGGGTGCGCCGGGAGATCGGCGCCGACGCCGCCGAACTGGCCGCGCTGCGGAGTGAGCTGACCGTGTTGCGCGAAAGCCTGCAGCGACTGTTCGACGGCGACCTACTGGTCGACCGACCGGCGCTGCGTGCCGAGGCTGTGCGCGTGCAGGAGCTCACCCGCGCCACCGTGGCGAACGGTAGCTCGCAGGAAACCGACACCTGGGACGCGTGGAGCGCGCCGGCCGTGCCGCTGCACGTGGTCTCGCCGGTCTTCGATCCCGACCATCCCGAACCTCCGGCCTTCGCCAGTCCGTACGACGATCCGGTGACGGCGGAGACCGCCGTGGTGTCGGTGGAGGCGTCGGATGAGGAAGGGGAGTCGTCCGTCCGATCGACGGATGATGAAGGGAACGGCGACCGCCGGGACGCGACCGCCGAGTCTGGGCAGCCGGATCCGTCGGGGTCCGGATCTTCGAAGGCCGAGGCTCCCGGATCCACATCCGACCGGACGGCCGCTGACGGGCAGGCCGGCCCCGCGTCGACCTCGGTGAAATCCGGCACCGCGTCGGCGAACGAGAATTCCGAGCCGGCGAAGGCGGGCGCTGCGGAATCCGGCGACTCGCGCCCGAATTCCTCGGTGCCGCGGCTGGCCCCCGTCCAACCGGCGACGACCATGGGTACCGCCGGTTCCCGCCGCCGTCGCCACGCCGATTCCGACGAGAATCAGCCGGGGCGCAAGCTCACCGTCGCGGAAATCATGGCGAATCTGCGATCGGAGCAGAACAGCTCTTCGTGATACCCGCGCCGGCTGCTGTGAAACAGGTTGCATGTGACGCGCAGTATCGGTAACTTTCGCGGGAGGAGTATGCGAAGGAGACACCGAAGATGCTGTCCGCTGCTGTAAAGAACACGTCGGCCGATCCGGATTATCACGAGATCCTGCGTGGTCTGTCCGAGGGGTCGGTCCACAAGAACTTCGACCCCTACGTCGACATCGATTGGGACTCACCGGAATTCGCGGTCGATCCGACCGACACCCGCTGGGTCCTGCCGGACGAGGACCCGCTGGGCCGCCACCCCTGGTACAAGGCGCAGCCGGTGGAACGCCAGATCGCGATGGGTATGTGGCGGCAGGCCGGCATCGCCAAGGTCGGCTTGGATTTCGAACAGCTGCTGATCCGCGGCCTGATGCAGTACCTGGTGTCGGTGCCCAACGGTGATCCGGAATTCCGCTACGTGACGCACGAGGCGGCCGAAGAGTGCAACCACACGATGATGTTCCAGGAGATGATCAACCGCATCGGCGAGGATGTGGTCGGCATGGGCACCATCGACCGCAAGCTCACCATGATCATCTGGCCCGCCGTCAAGTACTTCCCGGAGCTGTTCTTCACGATGATCCTCGGCGGTGAGGAACCGATCGACCACCTGCAGAAGTCGCTGCTGCGCGCCGGCACCGACCTGCATCCGATGGTGCAGCGGGTGATGCAGATCCACGTGGCCGAAGAGGCCCGCCACATCTCGTTCGCGCACGAATATCTGCGCCGCAACGTGCCGGGCATGCATCCGGCCACAAAGTTCGTGCTGTCGCTGCTCTTCCCGACCGCGATGCGGATCATGCTCGACATGATCATGACTCCGCCCAGGGAGTTCGTGGAGAAGTTCGACATCCCCGCGGAGGTGATGCGCGAGGCCTACTGGGGTAGCGCGGAGTCCCAGGTCACCATGCGCAACATCTTCGGTGACGTCCGAGCCCTGGCCACCACCAGCGGCCTGATGAACCCCGTGGCCAAGGTCGCCTGGCGCCTCCTGGGCATCCACGGCCCCACCTCCCGCTACCGGAGCGAACCCGCCCGCAAGGCCGCGTAGGGCCGGTCCCCGCCGCTTGGCAGGTCATCCGTCAGGGTGCACGTCGACATCGATGTGCACCCTGACGGTCTTTCAGCCGTACTGAGGGAAATATCACGCGCGGGTCCTCTGGCAGCGCCCCCGGTCACTACCTATTCTCGACTCGTAACGTCCGGTACCCGCCATGCGGGACTGGAACGCCTTCCGAGAGGACAACGGTGACCTCCGATTTTTCGCGGCCCGACGAGGCCGGTTCATCGCGCCCCGCCGCGCCCGCGGTATCGGGCTCATCCCCTGTTTCCGGCTCCGATCCGGCGCCTGCTCGGCTGACGGTCGGCATCGTGTCGGCGGGCCGGGTGGGCTCGGCGCTGGGTGTCGCGCTGGAGCGCGCCGGCCATGTGGTGTTCGGGGTGTCCGCGATTTCCGATGCGTCGCGGCATCGGGCGCGGACGCGGTTGCCGGAGTCGCAGATCTTGCCGGTGGAGCAGATCGCGGCGCGCAGCGAACTGCTGATTCTGGCCGTGCCGGACAGTGAACTGCCCGGTCTGGTGGCCGGTTTGGCGACCGCGCAGGTGGTCCGCCCGGGAACGATCGTCGCGCATACCTCGGGGGCGAACGGCGTGGCCGTATTGTCCCCGCTGACCGGTGTCCGCCCGCTGGCGATCCATCCGGCGATGACCTTCACCGGCCACGACGAGGACACCGCCCGCTTGGCGAATGCCTGTTTCGGCATCACCGCGGCCGACGAGATCGGTTATGCGATCGCGCAGTCGCTGGTGATCGAGATGGGCGGCGAACCGGTGCGGGTGCCGGAGGAGAACCGGCCGCTCTATCACGCGGCTCTCGCGCACGGCAGTAATCATCTGGTCACTCTGATCGTCGACGCGGTGGCGGCGTTGCGGGCGGCGCTGGACGGCCCGGGTCTGCTGGGGCAGCAGGTGGTCGACGAGCAGCCCAACGGTTTGGCGGAGCGGATGCTGGCCCCGCTGGCGTCGGCGGCGCTGGACAATGCGCTGCGTCGTGGTCTGCCCGCCTTGACCGGTCCGGTGGCGCGTGGTGACGCCCTCGCGGTGTCGGCGCACCTGGAGGCACTGGCCGCGGCCGATCCGGAGCTGGCCGCGGGCTATCGCGCGATGTCGCTGCGGACGGCGCAGCTGGCCCGCACGAGCCCGGATCTGATCGGTCTGCTGGAGGGACACTGATGTCGAATTCGCGAGCGAAGAAGCTGACCCCGGAGCAGTTGCGCACCCTGTATCGCCCGGGCGAGCTGACGGTGGTGCACGAGCCAGCCGGGCTCTCGGCGGTGACCTCCGCGTTGCGCGGGGTGGGTCGCACGGTCGCGCTGGTGCCGACGATGGGTGCCCTGCACGAGGGCCATCTGGAGTTGGTGCGCCGCGCCAAGCGCACGAATCAGGTTGTGGTGGTGTCGATCTTCGTCAATCCGCTGCAGTTCGGCGAGAACGAGGACTTCGACAAGTATCCGCGCACGCTCGACAGCGATGTGGCGCTGCTGCGCGAGGAGGGCGTGGCGCTGGTGTTCGCGCCGAGCGTGGCCCAGATGTATCCGGAAGGCCCGCGCACCTCGGTCCATCCGGGACCGCTCGGCGCCGAGTTGGAGGGCGCCAGCCGACCGACCCACTTCGCCGGAATGTTGACGGTGGTGGCGAAACTGCTGCAGATCGTCCGTCCGCACGAGGCGTTCTTCGGCGAGAAGGACTATCAGCAGCTGACTCTGATCCGGCAGATGGTCCGGGATCTGAACTTCGACGTCGAGATCGTCGCGGTGCCCACGGTGCGCGAATCCGACGGCCTGGCGCTGTCCTCGCGCAACCGCTATCTGGACGCGCAGCAGCGCGAATTGGCGATCACCTTGTCCGCCGCGCTGGCCGCGGGCCGGCATGCGGCGGGGCGGGGTCCCGACGCGGTGGTGGCCGCGGCCCGTTCGGTGCTCGACGGCGCGACCGGTGTCGATGTCGACTACCTGGAGTTGCGCGGCTCGGATCTGGGCCCCATTCCGGGCAGCGGGAACGCTCGTCTGCTGGTGGCCGCGCGAATCGGCGCCACCCGTTTGATCGACAACGTCCCCGTCACCGTCCCCGCCGCGGGCGGCCACAACGCTGTCCCCGATTTCCAGCCTGCCCAGGCCGACGCATAGGAAAGGCGACCACGATGTTGCGCACCATGATGAAGTCGAAGATCCACCGTGCCACGGTGACCCACGCCGATCTGCACTATGTGGGTTCGGTGACCGTGGACCCGGATCTGATGGATGCCGCCGATCTGCTCGAGGGCGAGCAGGTCTGCATCGTCGATATCGACAACGGCGCTCGCCTGGAAACCTATGTGATCGCCGGTGAGCGCGGTTCGGGTGTGATCGGAATCAATGGCGCCGCAGCGCATCTGGTGAATCCGGGTGATCTCGTCATCCTGATCGCCTACGGCATGATGGACGAGGCCGAGCTGCGCGAGTACCAGCCGCGGGTGGTGTTCGTCGACGACCGCAACCGTCCGGTGGAGCTGGGTTCGGACCCGGCGCACGCCCCGGAGGGTTCGGGGTTGACCTCGCCGCGCTCGCTGACCTTCGCCTGAGCCGCGGGCAGCGGGGCGAGGATGCTGCTGACGATCGACGTCCGCAACACCAGTATCGAGATCGGCCTGTTCTCGGGCAGTGGTGCGCATGCGGAACTGGTGCACACCTGGCGCGTGCACACCAATCCGTTGCTGACCGCCGACGAATTCGCCATGCAGGTACGGGGTTTGGTGGGCGAGCGGCTGGATCAGGTGGTCGGGGTGTCGGCCCTGTCGACGGTGCCGCCGGTGCTGCGGGAGCTGCGAACCATGTTGGGCCGCTACTGGTCGCACGTGCCGCACGTGCTGGTGGAACCTGGTGTGCGCACCGGAATTCCGCTGCTGGTCGACAATCCGAAAGAGGTCGGCGCCGACCGGATCGTGAATTGCCTTGCGGCATATCACCGTTTCGAATCGCCGGCGATCGTGGTCGATTTCGGCACCGCCATCTGTGTCGACCTGGTGTCGGCGAAGGGAGAGTTCCTCGGCGGGACCATCGCGCCCGGGGTGGAGATCTCCACCGAGGCGCTGGTGGCCCGCAGTGCGCTGCGACGTGCGGAGCTGACCCGCCCGCGGTCGGTGGTGGGTAAGAACAGCATGGAATGCATGCAGTCCGGTGCGGTGTTCGGCTTCGCCGGGCTGGTCGACGGTTTGATCGACCGGATCCGCGACGAGCTCGACGCCTTCGCCGGTGACGACGTGTCGGTGGTGGCGACGGGCCCGACCGCACCACTGATCGTCCCCGAATCCGAGACCATCGACCACCACGAGCCGCATCTGACCCTGGACGGGCTGCGTCTGGTCTACGAGCGCAACCAGCAGCGCCGCCGCCCGTGAGGGCGCTGCTGTGGGGTGGAACACACCGCTCTTGCACGCGCCGACCACCCTGCTAGACTTCGGCTCGTGACTTTCCGCGTGAGCACCCAGGAGTGTTGTCGAGGCTGATTCGCCTCGGCTGATTGTCGAGGCTGCGTATCCGCCCTCGGCCATCCACTACTCCTGGAGCTTCGCTCATGCGTTCCTCTGTAATCACCTCTGCTGTTACCTCCGCCGCGAGCGGTGACGCCGCGCGCCGCCGGACGGGGCAGTTGCCGCCCGCTCGCCCGGCCAACCGGCTCGCCGCGGAGATCACCGATCGTTCGGTCTCGTCCGCGTTGCCGACCCGGTTGCGGCCGGCGGACCTGTTGCGGCTGACGGACGAGGGTGCCGAGGACGTCCTGGCCGGCCGCTTCGATCATCTGCTGCCGTCGGCCGGCGTGTGGCCCACCGAAAACCGTTGGGCGGTACGCCTTCTCGCCGACGACGAGGTCGACGTCTGGTTGATCAGCTGGGTGCCGGACCGGTCGACGGAATTACACGACCATGCCGGCTCGCTCGGCGCGCTGACCGTGTTGAGCGGCGCGCTCTCGGAATTCCGATGGAACGGTAAGGAATTGCGTCAGCGCACCCTCGCCGCCGGCGATCAGGCCTCTTTCCCGCTCGGCTGGGTGCACGACGTGGTGCGTGCCCCGGACCACGTCGCGGGTGTGCCCGAACCGTCGAATCCGACGCTGTCGGTGCACGCGTATTCACCACCTCTGTCCGCCATGTCGTATTACGAAGTGACCGGCCACGGAACGCTGCGGCGCACCCGTACCGTGCTCACCGACCAGCCCGAAGGCGATGTGAAATGACGCACACGCATCTCACCATCAATGACATGCTGGAGGCGGCGCGTGCGCGATTGACGCGCATGTACGCATTCGAATTACCGGAGGCGATCGCGCGCGGCGCCCTGCTGGTCGATATTCGCCCGCAAGCCCAGCGCGTCAAGGAGGGCACCCTGCCGGGCGCCCTGGTGATCGAGCGCAACGTGCTGGAGTGGCGGCTGGACCCCACCAGCTCCGCGCGGCTCGCACTGGCCACCGATCACGACCGGGAATGGGTGATCGTCTGCTCGGAGGGCTACACGTCGAGTCTGGCGGCCGCGGCACTGCAGCAGTTGGGTCTGCACCGGGCCACCGATCTGGTCGGTGGCTATCAGGCGGTAAAGGCCGCGGGGCTGCTGTCTGTGGCCGCCGGCGCACCGCATCTGGCCGGTGAGATCAACGCACTCGTCTCGCTCTAATCGCCCGGGTGAGCGGGGGTCGGGCGCGCGCGAAACGATTTCCGGCGCACGATAGGGTGGTTCGCTGTGAGCACCCCGAACAGCCCTTCGTCCGGTGGCTCCGCGGGCCGGGTTCCTGCGGGGCAATCCCATCCTGCCGCAGCGGAAGTCGACGTTCCCGAGCAGATGCGGATCCGCCGGGAGAAGCGTGAGCGGCTGATCGACGCGGGCGTCGAGGCGTATCCGGTCGTGGTGCCGCGGACCCACAGCCTCGCCGAGATCCGCGCCGCCTATCCCGACCTCGAGCCCGACACCAGCACCGGAGTGCAGGCCGGTGTGGCCGGCCGCGTCATCTTCATGCGCAATACCGGCAAACTGTGCTTCGCCACGCTGCAGGAGGGTGACGGCACCAAGCTGCAGGCGATGATCAGCCTGAACGGTGTCGGCGCCGACGCGCTGGCGGCGTGGAAGGCCGATGTCGATCTGGGTGATTTCGTCTTCGTGCACGGTGAGGTCATCTCCTCCCGTACCGGGGAACTGAGCGTGATGGCCGATTCCTGGTCGATGGCGGCCAAATCGCTGCGTCCGCTGCCGGTGGCGCACAAGGAACTGAGCGAGGAGTCGCGGGTCCGGCAGCGCTATGTCGACCTCATCGTGCGGCCGGAGGCGCGGGAGAACGCCCGCACCCGGATCGCGGCGGTGCGCGCACTGCGAAATGCGTTGGAGCGCAGGGGTTTCCTCGAGGTCGAGACGCCGATGCTGCAGACCCTGCACGGGGGTGCGGCGGCGCGGCCGTTCGTCACCCATTCCAATGCGCTGGATATGGATCTGTATCTGCGCATCGCGCCGGAGTTGTTCCTGAAGCGCTGCGTGGTGGGCGGGATCGAGAAGGTCTTCGAGATCAACCGCAACTTCCGTAACGAGGGTGCCGACTCGACGCATTCGCCCGAGTTCGCGATGTTGGAAACTTATGAGGCCTACGGCACCTACGACGATTCCGCGCTGATGATGCGGGAATTGATCCAGGAAGTCGCGCAAGAGGTCTTCGGCACTCAGGTCGTCACGCTCGCCGACGGTACGGAATACGATCTGAGTGGTGAGTGGAACACCGTCGAGATGTATCCTTCGCTATCCGATTCGCTGGGTGTCGAGGTAACGCCGGAAACTACTGTTCCGGAATTGCTCGCACTGGCCGATCGGGTCGGTCTGGAAATTCCTCCGGACAAGGGTTACGGCCACGGCAAACTTGTCGAGGAACTGTGGGAACACAGCTATGGCGACAAGCTCTATGCCCCCACTTTCGTGCGTGACTTCCCGGTGGAGACGTCGCCGCTGACACGGCAGCACCGCAGTAAGCCGGGCGTCACCGAGAAGTGGGATCTGTATGTCCGCGGATTCGAGTTGGCCACCGGCTATTCGGAACTCGTGGATCCGGTCGTGCAGCGGGAACGTTTTGTCGACCAGGCCAGACTGGCCGCCGCTGGTGACGACGAGGCCATGCGGCTGGACGAGGACTTCCTCGCCGCCATGGAACACGGTATGCCGCCGACAACGGGTACCGGTATGGGAATCGACCGCTTGCTGATGGCACTGACCGGACTCGGAATCCGGGAAACCATACTCTTCCCAATTGTGCGTCCGTCCGGTCGCTGAGTACCGGGTTTGAATGCCGATTCCCCGTCTTGGAAATTTCGTATCTAGAGGTATTCTCGACTCGGGCATCGGCCTGGTATCCGGGTCGCACGATTTCGAGAGGACGTTCATCTCATGGCAAAGAAGGTCACCGTTAGCCTGATCGACGATGTCGATGGTGAGTCCATTGCGGACGAGACCATCGAGTTCGCGATCGACGGTGTTTCGTACGAGATCGACCTGTCCGCGGCGAATGCGGCGAAGCTGCGGGACGGGCTGGACGTGTGGGTCGCCAATGCCCGTCGGGTGAGCGGTCGCCGGCGCAGCAAGCCGGTCGGTGCGACCACCGGTGCGCCGAAGGGCCGAGTTTCCATGGATCGCGAACAGAGTGCGGCAATTCGGGAATGGGCGCGGCGTAAGGGCCACAAGGTTTCCGCGCGTGGTCGCATCTCCGCCGATGTCGTGGAGAGCTACCACAAGGAAGTCGGCCGCAACAACTAGTGCGGTCGAAAAGACCCGGCTGCGTCTGTGCCGCTGCCGCCCGGAGGAATCGTGCGACGTCCGGGCGGCAGCGGCATTTCGATGCGGCCCCCGGCGTGGTGATCTTGCTCGCCGCCGCGTCGGCGCGGCACCATGGGGCTTATGCAGACCACGTCACTGGCGGTACGAGGGTGGGGGTAGCAACGCGGTGACGGACATTCACGAATCGTTTCTCCGGTTCATCGACGACACCGGCAGCCGGCACGAATTGACGCTGACCCCGGATCATCAGCGCATCACCATCGGGCGTTCGCCGCAGGCGGATCTGTCGCTGGGCTGGGATGCCGAGGTATCGCGATTGCACGCGGCCGTGGAATATCTGGGCGCGCACTGGACCATCGTCGACGACGGACTGTCGCGCAACGGCACCTTCGTCAACGGGGAGCGACTGGCCGGCCGCCGCCGGCTCGAGGCCGGCGACCGCATCCGGGTCGGGACCTCGATGCTGTCGTTCCACGATTACACCGGCAGGGTCGACGATGCGACCCGGACCTCGGTCGGCTCGGTCCCGAGTCCGCGATCGCTCACCGATACCCAGCGCGCGGTACTGATCGCGCTGTGCCGCCCGTATCGCGGCAACACCGAATTCGCCACGCCCGCATCCAATCAGCAGATCGCCGACGAGTTGTACCTGAGCGTGGACGCGATCAAAACCCATCTGCGCGCGCTGTTTTCGAAGTTCGGCGTCGAGGACCTGCCGCAGAATCAGAAGCGGGTGCGACTGGCGGCGCTGGCCATCCAGAACGGCATCATCTCGCACCGCGACCTCTGATACCCGGCCGCCGGATGTGACCGGCGATTCCGGTTACCCGTCGGTATCGATCCGAATGGTCCCCTTTCCCGCTAGCGTGTTGAAACACGTTCTAGTTTTTTTTGGGAGGGGATCCCGATGCCGTCTCATATCGCGCATCTGCCGCGCCGGGCGCTCGGAGCCGCGCTCGTCCTGGCGATCTCGAGCATGCTGTGGGTGACCGCCGCCGCCGCGGCCCACGCCGAATATCCGGTGGACTACAACTTCTTCTCCGGCATTCCGTACGAGCTGCGAAATCCGGGTGGATCCCTGCCCGGCGCCGACGACTGGTCGTGCCGGCCCAGCGACGCCCATCCCGAACCCGTCGTGCTGGTGCACGGCACCGGCGGCGGGGCGCAGACGAACTGGGGCGTGTACGCGCCGCTGCTGGCCAACGAGGGATATTGCGTCTATTCGCTGACCTACGGCGCCTACGATCTGCCGTGGCCGCTCTCGGCGATCGGCGGGATGCGGCCGATCGAGGACAGTTCGGCGCAGCTCGCGGAGTTCGTGGACCGGGTGCTGGCGGCGACCGGCGCCGAGAAGGTCGATCTGATCGCGCACTCGCAGGGCAATCTGGTGGGCAACTACTTCGTGAAGCGACTGGGCGGTGCCGACAAGGTCGACAAGTTCGTGGCGATCGCGGCGCCGTGGCTGGGCACCTTCGGCCCGGTGATCGACCCGGCTCGCGATATCGCGGGGCGGCTGGGCGCGGGGCCGGCCTTCGACGCCGCCCTGGGGGCGAGCCCCTGTGCCGCTTGTGCGCAGATGACGGGTAGCACGGATTTCATCCGCTCCCTGAACGCCGACGGCGTGTACGACCCGGACGTCACCTACACCAATATCGAGACCCGCTACGACGAGCTGGTGGTGCCGTACACCGTCGCCCTGGTACCCGGCCCGAACACGACGAACGTCGTGGTCCAGGACGGCTGCGCGGCGGACTACTCGGAGCACGCGGGCATCGCGGGCAGCGACCGGGCGGCGGCGTTCGCGCTCAACGCCCTGGATCCGGACGATCCGCGGCCGGTGCCCTGCCACTTCATCCCGCCGATCACCGGATAGTTCCGTATCCGGGCCGCGAACCCCGCCGTCGCGAGGCGGAAGCGGAAAATTCAGCTGTGGGCGTAGTTGCTGGGGAAACGTTCCGGGTTGGTGCCGCGTTAGAACGGTATGACTCGCGTTGTCGCCCGTTCGCAATAGGGTGGACGGACGACGGCCGTGACCCCCGCCAACTACAGTAGAGGCGGGGGATGCAACCCCAGGGCTTCATGGCAGGCTGGCGCCACAGGTGTGAAGCACGAAGCACAACAGCAGCGCCGGATGCCGTGGATAGCGGAGCAGGAAGTGAGGGAGCGATGTTCGAGAGGTTCACCGACCGCGCGCGGCGGGTCGTTGTCCTGGCCCAAGAAGAGGCTCGGATGCTCAACCACAACTACATCGGCACCGAGCACATCCTGCTGGGCCTGATCCACGAGGGTGAGGGTGTCGCGGCGAAGTCCCTGGAGTCGCTGGGAATTTCGCTCGAGGGTGTGCGCAGCCAGGTGGAGGAGATCATCGGGCAGGGCCAGCAGGCGCCGTCCGGTCACATCCCCTTCACCCCCCGGGCCAAGAAGGTGCTGGAGCTGAGCCTGCGCGAAGCGCTGCAGCTCGGCCACAACTACATCGGCACCGAGCACATTCTGCTCGGCCTGATTCGTGAGGGCGAAGGCGTCGCGGCCCAGGTGCTGGTGAAGCTGGGCGCCGACCTCAACCGGGTGCGGCAGCAGGTCATCCAGCTGCTGTCCGGCTACCAGGGCGGTAAGGAGGCGGTGGAGTCCGGCGCTCGTGGCGAGTCCGGGACCCCGTCCACCTCGCTGGTCCTCGACCAGTTCGGGCGCAACCTGACCCAGGCCGCACTCGAAGGCAAACTCGACCCCGTCATCGGCCGCTCGAAGGAGATCGAGCGCGTCATGCAGGTGCTGAGCCGCCGCACCAAGAACAACCCGGTCCTGATCGGTGAGCCCGGCGTCGGTAAGACCGCCGTCGTCGAGGGTCTCGCCCAGGCCATCGTCAACGGCGAGGTGCCGGAGACGCTGAAGGACAAGCAGCTCTACACCCTCGACCTGGGTTCCCTGGTCGCGGGCAGCCGCTACCGCGGTGATTTCGAGGAGCGCCTGAAGAAGGTGCTCAAGGAGATCAACACCCGCGGCGACATCATCCTGTTCATCGACGAGCTGCACACGCTCGTGGGTGCGGGTGCCGCCGAGGGCGCCATCGACGCGGCCTCGATCCTGAAGCCGAAGCTGGCCCGCGGTGAGCTGCAGACCATCGGTGCCACCACCCTCGACGAGTACCGCAAGTACATCGAGAAGGACGCCGCCCTGGAGCGCCGGTTCCAGCCGGTCCAGGTGGGCGAGCCGACGGTCGAGCACACCATCAACATCCTCAAGGGTCTGCGCGACCGCTACGAGGCGCACCACCGGGTGTCCATCACCGACGGTGCGCTGGTGGCCGCGGCCACGCTGGCCGACCGGTACATCAACGATCGGTTCCTGCCGGACAAGGCGATCGACCTGATCGACGAGGCCGGTGCGCGGATGCGCATCCGCCGGATGACCGCTCCGCCGGACCTGCGCGAATTCGACGACAAGATCGCCGATGCGCGCCGGGAGAAGGAAAGCGCCATCGACGCGCAGGACTTCGAGAAGGCCGCGCGGTTGCGCGACAAGGAGAAGCAGCTCGTCGCCAAGCGCGCCGAGCGGGAGAAGCAGTGGCGTTCCGGTGATCTGGACGTCGTGGCCGAGGTCGACGACGAGCAGATCGCGGAGGTGCTGGCCAACTGGACCGGTATCCCGGTGTTCAAGCTCACCGAGGAGGAGACCACCCGTCTGCTCCGTATGGAGGACGAGCTGCACAAGCGGATCATCGGCCAGGAGGACGCGGTCAAGGCCGTGTCGAAGGCCATCCGCCGTACTCGCGCCGGCCTGAAGGATCCGAAGCGTCCGTCCGGTTCGTTCATCTTCGCCGGTCCGTCCGGTGTCGGTAAGACCGAGCTGTCCAAGGCGCTGGCGAACTTCCTGTTCGGCGACGACGACGCGCTCATCCAGATCGACATGGGCGAGTTCCACGACCGCTTCACCGCCTCGCGGCTGTTCGGTGCCCCTCCGGGCTACGTCGGCTACGAGGAGGGCGGCCAGCTCACCGAGAAGGTGCGCCGCAAGCCGTTCTCGGTCGTGCTGTTCGACGAGATCGAGAAGGCCCACCAGGAGATCTACAACACCCTGTTGCAGGTGCTGGAGGACGGTCGTCTCACCGACGGTCAGGGTCGTACGGTCGACTTCAAGAACACCGTGCTGATCTTCACCTCGAACCTGGGCACCTCCGACATCTCGAAGGCCGTGGGTCTGGGCTTCGCCCAGTCCAACAACGAGGGCTCGAACTACGAGCGGATGAAGCTGAAGGTCAACGACGAGCTGAAGAAGCACTTCCGTCCGGAGTTCCTCAACCGTATCGACGACGTCATCGTCTTCCACCAGCTCACCAACGAGCAGATCGTGGAGATGGTGGATCTGATGATCAACCGCGTCGCGACCCAGCTGCGGAACAAGGATATGGAGATCGACCTCACCGAGAAGGCCAAGAGCCTGCTCGCCAAGCGCGGATTCGACCCGGTGCTGGGCGCCCGCCCGCTGCGCCGGACCATCCAGCGCGAGATCGAGGATCAGCTCTCGGAGAAGATCCTGTTCGGCGAGATCGGCCCCGGCCAGATCGTCGAGGTCGACGTCGAGAACTGGGACGGCGAGGGTGCCGGCGAGGACGCCAAGTTCACCTTCGCGGGTAAGGCCAAGCCCGCGAAGGCGGAGGCCGAACCGGTCGCGGCGCTGGCCGGCGCCGGTGAGACCACTCCCGAGGCCTCGGCCGAGTAAGTAGTCCGCACAGATCGGTAGATGCCGGTCATCCCGCACGGCGGGGTGGCCGGCATCGTCGTATGCGCACAAAAGTCGTAGCGCACAAAATGAGTGGCGGCCGCGCGGGCGAATGTTCCATTCTGGCGATGTTCGCGAGCGGAAAGAGGGCTGTGTGCTGACCGATGCCGAGGTGGAGTGCTTCGTCGCCGAGGGTTTCGTCCGAGTGGAGGGTGCGTTCTCCGAGTCCACCGCGGCCGAGGCGAGGGAAATCCTGTGGCGCGCAACCGGATGCGATCCGGCGGATTCCGGAACGTGGACCCGGCCGGTGGTCCGCCTGCCCGGATTCGCCGACCCGCCGTTCGCCCGGGCCGCGCGCAGTCCGCTGCTGGCACAAGCGTGTGATCGGCTGGTCGGTGCGGGCCGATGGGTTCCGTACCAGGGGCTGGGGACCTTCCCGATTCGGTTCCCCAGCGAGCAGCCGCCGGGAGACGACGGATGGCATATCGACGCGAGTTTCCCGGGCGAGGATCCGCAGGACTATCTGCGGTGGCGCATCAACGTGCGGTCGAAGGGCCGGGGCCTGCTGATGCTGTTCCTGTTCTCCGACGTCGGCCCCGACGATGCGCCGACGCGGATCCGGGTGGGCTCACATCTGCGGATCGCGAAGGTGCTGGAACCGTACGGTGCGGCCGGGGTCGCGATGTCGGATCTGGTCGAGGACTTCGCCGCCACCGAGGGCCTTCCGGAAGTGGCGGCCACCGGCCGGGCCGGAGATGTGTATCTGTGCCACCCGTTCCTGGTGCATGCCGCCCAGGCGCATCGCGGACGCAACCCGAAATTCATGGCCCAGCCGCCGCTGCGGCTGCGCGAACCGTGCGTGCTGGACCGGCCCGACGGTGCGTATTCACCGGTGGAACAGGCGATTCGGCGGGGACTCGAGCCCGGCGCCACCCGCTGACTACGCGCGGGGACGTACCCGGGATGTGTTCTCCGGACGGATGATTCGCGCCGCCCGGAGGCAGAGGCTGAAGTCATGGACATCGGATTGCATCTCACGAACTTCGCGCTGGACACTCCCTCGAACCGGATCGGATCGGGTCTGGCCGAGGTGGTGCGCACGGCCGAGGACAGCGGGTTCTCGCTCATCGCCGTGGGTGATCACCTCTGGCAGAGCCCATGGCTCGGGCGTGTGGAACAGAATGTGCTGGAGGCGTATTCGGCGCTGTCGTTCATCGCGGCGCATACGTCGCGGGTGGAGCTGACCGCGGTGGTGTCGGGGGTGCACTATCGGCATCCGGCCATGCTCGGGAAGCTCGTCACCACCCTGGATGTGCTGTCCGGCGGCCGGGCCTGGCTGGGGATCGGTTCGGGCACATCCACCGGCGATGTGGAGGGATACGGCCTGCCGTTCCCGCCGCTGCGCGACCGCTACGAGATGTTGGAGGAGACGCTGCGGATCTGCCGGGCCATGTGGACCGGCGAGCGGGGCGGATCGGAACCCGTGCACGGCGAGCACTTTCACGTCGAGCGCCCGCTCAACGCCCCGCAGGCGGTGCGGACCTCGCTCTCGGGTGCGCATCGCCCGCATCCGCCCGTGCTCATCGGCGGGGACGGTGAGCGGCGCACGCTGCAGCTGGTGGCGCGGTACGCGGATGTGGCGAGCCTGCGGCCGGGTCCGGAGCTGGCGAACAAGATCGAACTGCTGGACCGGTTGTGCGTGGAGATCGGCCGCGATCCGCGCGAGATCCGCAAGAGCTGTGTCTTCGCCTTCGATCTCGGACCGGACGGGGGCGGCGTCGGTCAGGTGCTGGGGCAGCTGAAGCGGATGGCGGATGCGGGCATCGACCTGGTGATCGGCCGGGTGGCCGGCGTCGACGAACTGACGTCCCTGGAGGTGATGGGGCGCGAGGTGATTCCGGTGGCCGCGGAATTCGGTCGCTGACACCGGGCCGGCGGCCGGACTACTGCCAGCCGGGCCGGACCAGACCGGATTCGTAGGCCATCACCACGAGTTGCGTCCGGTCCCGAGCGCCGAGTTTCACCAGGATTCGACTCACGTGGGTGCGGGCGGTGGCGGGGCTCATGAAGAGGCGCCGGCCGATTTCGGCGTTGGTCAGCCCTTCGGCGACCAGCGCCATCACCTCGCGCTCGCGGTCGGTGAGTTCGGACAGGGCCGCGGTCGGCGCGGGTTTGGCGTGGGTGGCGAATTCGGCGACCAGGCGGCGGGTGACACTGGGCGAAAGCAGTGCGTCCCCGTCGGCGACCACCCGCACCGCCCGCACCAGATCCGCGGGTTCGGTGTGTTTGACCAGGAAACCCGTGGCGCCCGAACGCATGGCCTCGAAGACGTACTCGTCGAGTTCGAAGGTGGTGAGGACGACCACTCTCACGCCGGTGAGATCGGGATCGGCGGCGATCTCCCGGGTCGCGGCCAGGCCGTCGAGCAGCGGCATCCGGATATCCATCAGAACCACATCCGGGCGCAGTTCCCGGGTCAGCCGCAGCGCGTGCTCACCGTTGTCGGCCTCGCCCACGACCGCGATCCCGTCCTGAGCGTCCAGCAGCGCGGCGAATCCGGCGCGGACGAGGGCTTGGTCGTCGGCGACCAGGACGCGAATGTCGTTCACGAAACCTCCTGTAGCTCAGGGTATTCGGAGCCGATCACCGGGGTCCGGGTGGTTCGGCCGCTGGGGCGGGTGTTCCGGGATCGCCGGCGGCGGTCACCGGGATCGGTAGCCGAGCATCCACCCGGAACCCACCGTCGGCGCGCGGCGTCGCCGACACCTCCCCGCCCAGTGCGTGCGCGCGTTCGACCATGCCGGGAATCCCGTTCCCGCCACCGGTTGTGGACGACTGTGGAGAATTCGGAGGTCGCTCGTTGTCCACAGTGATGCACAGCTCGCTCGGTGAATAATCCACAACCACCGTCGTTTCCGCGCCGGGCGCGTGTCGCAGCACATTGGTCAGCGATTCCTGCACGATGCGGGCGGCGGCCACGTCGACCACCACGGGAAGCCGGCGCGGTGTGCCCGTAATCCGGGTGTGGACCGCCGTCCCGGCGGCGCGGGTCGGAGCCAGCAATGATTCCAGATCGCCGATGCCGACCGCCGGACCGGTCGGCGCCGCAACGGTTTCCGCGCCGGCACGGATCGAGCGCAGCAGACTGTGCACCTCACCGATCGCATCGCGGCTGACCTCTTTGATCGCCGACAGCGCGGTCGCGGCCTGTTCGGGTTTGCGGTCGAGCAGTTCCAGCGCCACCGACGACTGCACATTGATCAGCGACAGGCTGTGCGCGAGCACATCGTGCAGTTCGCGCGCGATGGCCAGCCGCTCCTGGGCCGCGCGCTGTTCGCGCTCGGCGAGTTCGCGGGCGCGTTCGGCCTCCCGGTTGCGCCGCGCCGCCTCGGCGCGCTGACGCCGCGCGATCAGCGCCGAACGCCGCTGCCGGACGCCCTCGGCGATCGCGATCAGCACCACCAGCCAGGCCAGGATCCCGGCGACCGGCCAGCCCCCGGGGCCGTCGCCGCGCAGGGCGGGCACCGGCCACACCATCAGCAGATATCCCAGCGGCACCAGCGGATAGGTGTACCAGCGGGAGCCGCGCGAGGCCGCGGTCAGGAAGGCGATGACCAGCGATACGAAGACCGGTCCGTAACCGTAGCCGACCAGCAGATAGGCGACGGTGACCGCGAGCACGCCCACGAACACCGCCCGGGGATACATCGAGCGCAGCGCCAACAGCAGCGGGCCGGCCACCAGCAACGCGTATCCCAGCGCATCCAGTGGTCGCACGCCGGACTGATGCGCATTCGCCGCATGTCCGACGCCCAGTTGGACAGCGGCCACGACGACGCTCAGCATCACATCCCGGGCACCGGGCCGCCTACTCGACTGCACAGTTCGAACGGTAACCCCGCCGCGCCGCGCCGCGAGCCCCCGCGCCGCGAATTACGTCCAGATACGTACGCCGAGGCGGGCACCGTGACGGATGTGTCGCCGCAGGTCGAAGCGGATGGTCGAGATATGAACAGATCGAATGCCGATCCGGGTGGCGCGCTCCCCGGTACGGCCACGCAGGCTCGGCCGACCGCGGCCGAGGTCGTGGTCACCGACGCGCTCACCAAGAAGTACGGCGACCATACGGCCGTGGACGCGGTGTCCATGTCGGTGCGGCGCGGCGAGATCTACGGATTTCTCGGTCCCAACGGCGCCGGTAAGACGACGACGCTGCGGATGCTCGTCGGGCTGATCGCACCGACCTCCGGTACCGCGACGGTGCTGGGCCGCAGTCCCGGCGAACCGGAGTCGTTGCGGCGCATCGGCGTTCTGATCGAAGGGCCCGGCTTCTATCCGTACCTGTCCGGCCGCGACAACCTGCGGGTACTGGCCCGCTACCACCGGACCGAGCGCACCGCCGGTATCCGGCGTCGCGACCGATTCGCCGAGGTGGACGAGATCCTGGCGCGGGTGGGTCTCGCCGATCGGGCCGACGACCGCTTCCGCACCTATTCGCTCGGCATGAAGCAGCGCCTCGGCGTCGGCGCCGCGCTGCTCGGCAATCCCGACCTGCTCATCCTCGACGAGCCGACCAACGGCCTGGACCCGGCGGGCATGGCCGAAATGCGGGAACTGGTCACCGGTTTGGCCGCCGACGGGCACACCGTCGTGCTCTCCTCGCATCTGCTCGGCGAGGTGCAGGAAATCTGCGATCGGGTCGGCGTGATCTCCGGCGGGACGCTGCTCACCGAATCGACGGTGAACGAATTACGGGGCGCGGCAACGCTTCTGGTGCGCGCCGAGCCGCTGGAGACGGCCTATCCGGCGGTGCGCCGGGTGGTGGGTGAACACCGCGCGCTGCTGGCCGCCGCCGGCATCAGGGTCGATGCCGGTAGGGCACTGGCGCCCGAGGTGGCGCGCGCGGTGATCGCATCCGGCGCGGATCTGCTGGAGCTGCGCACGGACGAGAAGTCGCTGGAGGAAGTGTTTTTCGAGATGACGAAACAGGAGCACCCGTGAACGACGTATTGGCTTGCACCCGAGCCGAATTCGCGCGGCTGCGGAAGTGGCCCGCGTTCTGGATCGTGCTCGGTACCTGGATCGCGCTGAATCTCGTCTTCGCCTATCTGTTCAACTATCTGGCCTACACCTCGGGCAGCAGTTCCCGGATGTCGAACGGGCAACCGCGCGAGGTGCTGTTGCAACTGATGCTGCCCGCGGCCGTGCCGGAGGTGTTCACCCAGGGCATGGCGATGTTCGGCGGTGCGCTCATGCTGGTACTCGGGGCGCTGGTGGTGGGCAGCGGATACGGCTGGGGCAGTTGGAAAACCGTCTTTACACAGGGGCCTTCGCGCCGCGCGGTGGTCGGCGGCACCGTGCTGGCCCTGACGAGCGTGGTGGTGGGCTTGGTCGGTGCGGCGTTCGTGGTGGATACCGGTGTGGCCGCGGTGATCGGGGTCGCCGAGCACCAGACGCTGACGCTGCCGACGGCCGCGCACACCCTGTTCGGCCTCGCGACCGGCGTGGTGATCCTCGGTATGTGGACGCTGGCCGGGGCGCTGATCGCGGCGATCGCGCGCGGTCCGGCGCTGGCGGTCGGGCTGGGGCTGGTGTGGGTGCTGGTGGTGGAGAATCTGCTGCGCGGCGTTGCCTCGATCTTCTCGCCGATCCGGGCCGTCACCGACCATCTGCCGGGGACCGCGGCGGGTTCGGCGGCCGGGGCCATGCGCAGTGTGGGCGGCGCCGCGACACCGGGCGTCGTGGACATCCTGTCGCGACCGGCGTCGTTCCTCGTCCTGGCGGCATATATCGCGCTATTCGCCTGCGGCACAGTGGTATTGATGGTGCGTCGCGATATGGCGTGACCGTCCGCGCGGTGTCGCGCGGGAATCGTGCCGGACAGCGGTGAGTCGAGCGTTCTCGGCGAGTAGGTTCGATCGCGACGGCTCATACAATACTCACTCGACGAAAGGACAGCGATGCCTACACGTAGCGCGCGTACCGCATGGACCGGTGGCTTGCAGGACGGATCCGGACAGGTCGACCTGGCCAGTTCCGGTGTCGGCAAATTCGACGTCTCGTTCCCGAAGCGGACCGCCGATACCGCCGAGGGCACCACCAGCCCCGAGGAATTGATCGCGGCCGCGCATTCGTCCTGCTACGCGATGGCGCTGTCCGGTCAGATCGGCGCCGCCGGCGGCACCATCGAAAGCCTGGACGTGAATGCCGACGTGACACTCGGCCCGGATCCCGCGGGCGGCTTCCGCATCTCGAAGATCGCGCTGACCGTGCGCGGCCGGGTCTCGGGTATCGACGCGAGCGGCTTCGAGCAGGCCGCCCAGACCGCCAAGGCCGGTTGCCCGGTCAGCAAGGCCCTCGCCGGCGTCGAGACGATCGAACTCGACGCCGCACTCGAAAACTGAGCCGGCGCTCGCCGAAGTAATCGCGGGCGTCGGGGACAGCCACCCGGTGGTCGGGCCGACCACCGGGTGCAGGGACCACTACTGGGCCGGTTTGCCCGCGACGTCGAGGACGACTTCGAATTCCAGCAGGGAGGCGCCCGTGGCGACCGGCTGGCGGGCCTGTCCGGCGTGCGCCTCCTTGGCCGGTCCGTCCCGCCACGCGGCGAACGATTCCTCCGAATCCCACTGCGTCACAACGAAATACCGGTTGTCACCGGCCACCGGGCGGAGCAACTGGAAGCCCAGGAAGCCGGGCGAGTTCTCCACCGCGTGCGCGCGATGCGCGAAGCGCTTCTCGAGTTCGGGTCCGGCTCCCTCGGGAACCTCGATCGCATTGATCTTCACAACAGCCATGAGCCCAGGCTAATCCTATGGTTCGCCACGTATCGTCGGTGCCGATGTTGTACGACGAGGGCGGCACCGGGGTGCCGATTCTGCTGCTGCACGGATTGATGGGCAGCGCGCGGACCTGGGCCGGCCAGGTGCCGTGGCTGCGCGAATTCGGTCATGTCCACTCCTTCGACGCCGCCGGCCACGGTCGCCCGGCGCCGCCGGAGCTCACCACGGAGGCGTTCGTCGCCGACCTGGCGGGCGCGACCGCCGCGATATCGGAGCCCATGGTGGTGATCGGGCATTCGATGGGAGGACTGCACGGATGGATGTTCGCGGCCGCGCATCCCGAGCGGGTGCGGGCGCTGGTGGTCGAGGATATGGCGCCCGATTTCCGGGGGCGCACCGCCCAGCACTGGGCGGAGATGATCGAGGCCTGGCCGCAGCCATTTGCCGATGCCGACGCGGTACTCGACTATTTCGGCCCGGTCGCCGGGCGCTACTTCCTCAACTCGTTCACGCCCGCGCCGGACGGCTACCGGTTGCACGGTTCCGTCGCGACCTTCCGCGACATCTCCGAGGAGTGGGGCACTCGCGACTTCTGGGCCGAATGGGCTGCGGTGCGCGTGCCGACACTGCTGATCGAGGGCGAATACACGATCACGCCGCCGGGTCAGATGCGGGAGATGGCGGCGGTGCGGCCGGGCGTGCGCCATGTGGTCGTCGGCGCCGCCGGACATCTCGTCCACGACGATCAACCCGCTGTCTATCGCGCCGAAGTCGAACGGTTTCTGCACGAAAACGTGGGTTGATCGGATCGCGCGCGGGCGGGAGCGGGCCGAAACAGCGGCCTTCGGGGGCTGCGGTCCGACAGCTGCGGGCAATCGCCTTCAGTCTCGGGCCGGAGCCGACGTATGCTCCTCTGAGGCCCCGACCAAAAGGTGAATCATGATTAACTTCTCGATCCCCGCCGACCTCGCCGCCGAACGTGACCGCATCCGCCGGTTCGTCATCGACAAGATCGTCCCGTTCGAGCGCGACCCCCGCCTGACCGCGCACGGGCCCAACGACGAGCTGCGGCAGGAATTGGTCGAAGTGGCGCGGGCCGAGAAGCTGCTCACCATTCAGGCGCCGGAGGCGCTCGGCGGTCGCGGGCTCACCCACGTCGAACAGGCCGTGCTGTACGAGGCGGCCGGATGGTCCACCCTGGGGCCGGTCGCGATGAACTGCGCCGCGCCCGACGAGGGCAATATGTTCCTGCTGTCCAAGGTCGCGAACCCGGAGCAGGTGGACCGCTACCTGATGCCGGTGATCGACGGCCACCAGCGATCGGTCTTCGCGATGACCGAACCCGGGGGCGCCGGATCGGATCCGGCCCAGCTCGCCACCACCGCCACCTTCGACGGCGAGAACTTCACGATCAACGGCCGCAAATGGCTGATCACCGGGGCCGACGGAGCGAAGACCTGGATCGTCATGGCCAAACTCGAGGACAACGACCACCTCCCCGCGGGCCCGACCCTGTTCCTCACCGAGGGAGATACGCCGGGAATCGTCATCGAGCGAACCATGAACACGATGGACCGCAACTACGTCGGCGGCCACGGCGTCGTGCGCTTCGAGAATCTGGTCCTGCCCAAGGAGGCGTTGCTGGGGGAGAGCGGCCAGGCCCTGCGCTACGCCCAGCTGCGACTGGCGCCCGCCCGCCTCACCCACTGCATGCGCTGGCTCGGCGCCGCCGAACGTGCCCAGAGCATCGCCGTCGAACACGCCAAGACCCGCACCGCCTTCGGCAAACCGATCGGCGAACACGAGGGCGTGTCGTTCATGCTGGCCGACAACGAGATCGCCCTGCACCAGTGCCGCCTGACCATCTGGCACGCCTGCTGGCTGATGGATCAGGGCCACAAGGCGCGGCACGAGAGCTCGATGGCGAAATCCTATGTATCCGAGGAACTGTTCAAGGTCGCCGACCGCTGTGTCCAGGTCCTCGGGGGCATCGGCATCAGCGACGAGACCGTGGTCGAGATGATCTTCCGCGACATGCGCGCCTTCCGCCTCTACGACGGCCCCACCGAAGTCCACAAATACGCGATCGGCCGCCAAGTGCTGCGCGGATAGAGGGCCTGCCCGCGCTGCCCCCGTCAAGGCGCACATCTACGAGCCGTTCACTCTGGTGGGTCTCGGCCCGCCTCGATTTTGCAGCGACGGAGCGATGGAGCGCAGCGACTGAGCGGAGGAGTGAAAAATCGAGGCCCAGGGGGCCGAGACCCCGCCGAAGCGAAGCGAAGGCCAATAACACAGCAAGTAAGGTGGGCGGGAAAGATCACCCAAACCTAGGATTGTGTCGCATGAGTTCGGAACTGCAGGTCGATGTGTCCGCCGGTGTCGCCGTACTCACGCTCAATCGTCCCGCGCAGCAGAACGCCATGACGCCCACGATGGCGGCGGAGCTCGGAACCGCGCTGCGGCGCTGCGATACCGAGGACGCTATCCGCGCGGTGGTGATCACCGGGACTCCGCCCGCGTTCTGCGCGGGCGCCGATCTGTCCGCCCGCGTCGGTGACGTGCGCGGCACGATCGATCCGCCGCCGTGGCAGATCCGCAAGCCGGTGATCGCGGCCGTGAACGGGCATGCCGTGGGCATCGGGCTGTCGCTGGCACTGCAGTGCGATCTGCGATACATGGCGACCGACGCCGTATACGGGCTGAACCAGGTGCGTCGCGGCGCGATGGCCGACGGTTACGCGCACTGGACACTGCCGCGTCTGGCGGGGATGGCCAATGCGGCCGACATCATGCTGACCGGTCGCACGTTCGACGGTGAGGAAGCGCGCCAGATGGGCGTGGCCAACAGCAGTCTGCAGGCCGGCGAGGTGTTGCCGACCGCCCTGGCCGTGGCCCACGACCTGGCGGCCGGTTCGGCGCCGCTGCCGACGGCACTGACCAAGCGGCTGCTGTGGGAGGGCCTCGGAATGAGCCCCGAGGCGGTCGGCCGGCTGGAATCCGAACTGCACGGCTTCGTCGGCAAGAGCGTGGACGCGGCCGAGGGGATGGCGGCGTTTCGCGACCGCCGCCAGCCGCAGTGGAAGGGCAGTATCAGCGCCGAATGGCCCGCGGGCGAGTTGTCGTCGCCGGGCGAACGTCCGGGGCTCGACGGCACCACCGAGGAACCGGCCTAGCGGACGGTCAGCGCCCGCCGATGAGCATCATCAGAAAGACGCACGCGTACAGCACCATCAGTACCGTGCCGACGATGCCGACCACATAGCCGACCACCACCTGCGAGCGGCCGCCGATGGTGCCGCCGGACATCTCGATCTGGTCGAGCGCCCGTTTGCCCATCACCCACGCCACCGGACCCAGTGCGCCGCAACACAATAGGCTCAGCACACCCAGGATCAGCACCGTCGTCGCATGGGGGTGTTCGACCGGGTTGCCGGTCGGCGGCTCAGGCAGCGATCCCCAGTAGTCGGGTTGATTCATGGCCACCGTGCGAGTTTACGGCGTGCCGACCCGAAAAGCTTGGTAGACGGGCATCTTGGGAGTTTCCGGCCCTGCTCAGCGACGTTGCCGGGCGATGTCGGAGAGCACGACGCCCGCCGCCACCGAGGCGTTGAGCGACTCCACCGGCCCGGCCATCGGGATGCTGATGATGGTGTCGCAGGTTTCGCGGACCAAGCGCGACAGGCCCTTACCTTCCGAGCCGACGACCACGACGGTCGGTGTGGTGCCGTCGAAGTCGTCGAGGACGGTGTCGCCGCCGGCGTCGAGGCCGACCACCTGCAGACCGGCCTTGGCCCAATCCTTCAGTGTGCGAGTCAGATTGGTCGCGCGCGCCACCGGCAGCCGGGCCGCGGCGCCGGCGCTGGTGCGCCAGGCGACCGCCGTGACACTCGCGCTGCGGCGCTGGGGAATCACCACGCCGTGGCCACCGAACGCGGCGACGGAACGGATCACCGCGCCCAGGTTGCGGGGGTCGGAGATGTTGTCCAGCGCCACCAGCAGCGGCGCGGTCCCGGACGCGCGCGCACTGTCCAGCAGATCCTCCGGATGGGCGTAGCGGTACGGCGGCACCTGCAGGGCCATGCCCTGATGTAAACCGTTGGCGCTCATCCGATCCAGATCGGTGCGCGACACCTCCAGGATGGAGATTCCGGCGTCGGCGGCGCGCTGCACGGATTCGGTCAGGCGGTCGTCGTTCTCGGTACCCAGCGCGACATACAGCGCGGTGGCCGGAACCTCCGCGCGCAGACACTCCACCACCGGGTTGCGGCCCAGCACCAACTCCGGTCCGTCGTCGCCCTTGCGGGTGCCGGGCCGGGCGCGGTTCTGGCCCTGCGTCGCCTTGGCCGCTTTCGCCGCCACCGCAGCGCGTTTCGAGGCCGGGTGGTTCTTGCGCATGGTGGCGGGCGGGGTGGCGCCGCGGCCCTCGAGCCCGCGGCGGCGCTTACCGCCGCTGCCGACGACCGCGCCCTTCTTGGTGCCGCCCTTGCGGATCGCACCTCGTCGCTGCGAATTTCCTGCCATCAGTATGCCTTTCGTGTCGGTCGCGACACCCGCACCCGATCAGCAGGCTTCGCCGGTTGAATCATTTGGCCAGCGACCAATCCGAGCCGCCGGCAGTGTCGACGACTTCGATTCCGGCCGCACCGAGCCGATCGCGCACGGCGTCGGCGGTGGCCCAATCCTTTTCGCTGCGGGCCCGCTGGCGGCGCTCGAGTTCGGCCCGCACCAGGATGTCGAGTGCGGATTCGGCCGCCGAGGTGTCCTTCGGGCCGGCCCAGTGCGGATCCAGCGGATCGACACCCAGGATTCCGAGCATCGCCCGCACCTGTCCGGCGGCCTCGCGCGCCGATTCGCCCGCGCCCGCTTCCAGCGCTCGATTGCCCTCGTGCACCACGCGATGAATTTCGGCCAGTGCCTTCGGGATCGCGAGATTGTCGTCGAGCGCCTCGGCGAAGGCATCGGTCCATTTCCCGACCGCGACCTCACCCACCCGCTCGACGGTGCGCTGTACGAATGCCTCGAGTCGCTGATAGGTCTGCGCGGCATCGCGCAGCGCCTGCTCGGAATATTCGAGCATCGACGCGTAATGCGCACTGCCCAAATAGAACCGCAATTCCACGGGCCGCACCTGGGTGAGAATATTCGGCACCGAGAGCGTGTTGCCGAGCGATTTCGACATCTTCTCGCCGCCGAGCGTCACCCAGCCGTTGTGCAGCCAATACTGTGCGAATCCGTCTCCGGCAGCACGGGATTGGGCGATTTCGTTCTCGTGGTGCGGGAAAACGAGGTCCATACCACCGCAGTGGATATCGAATTCGGGGCCGAGGTAGAACTCGGCCATCGCCGAGCATTCCAGATGCCAGCCCGGGCGCCCGGGACCCCACGGCGACGGCCAGGTCGGCTCGCCCGGTTTGGCGGCCTTCCACAGCGTGAAATCGCGCGGATCGCGTTTACCCTCGCCGGCGCTCTCGCCCTGCTGCACATCCTCGAGTTTGTGCCCGGAGAGCGCACCGTATTCCGGATAACTGCGCACATCGAAATACACGTTGCCGCTCGACGCGTAGGCGTGCCCGCGGTCGATGAGCCGCTGCATCATCTCGACCATCTGGGTGATGTGTCCGGTGGCCCGCGGTTCCACCGACGGCGGCAGTACCCCGAGCGCCTCGTAGGCGCGGTCGAAGGCGCGCTCGTGGGTCGCGGCCCATTCCCACCACGGGCGGCCCGCGGCGGCGGCCTTGGTGAGGATCTTGTCTTCGATGTCGGTGACATTTCGCACGAAGGCCACGTCGTAGCCGTTCGCGGTGAGCCAGCGGCGCAGCACGTCGAAGGCGACGCCGCTGCGGACGTGCCCGATATGAGGTTCGCCCTGCACGGTGGCGCCACACAGGTACACCGACGCACGTCCAGGGACCAGCGGGGTGAAATCCCGCAGGGTCCGCGTCGCGGTGTCGAACAGGCGCAGAGTCACGACCAGCCATCCTAAGGCTTGTTGAACAACGGTATGGGTGGGCCCCTCCTATGGTCCACGGTCCATCGAATGCGATGGCACCGCGGGTCCGGAAAGGATTCGCCGGGGCATGTTTCCGGAGCGAGTTTCGAGCCGAGCGGTGCGGCCGAAGGCGCGAGTGCGAATACGGCGGTCGGCGCCGAGTCCGCTGCGGTCGATCGACGCGAGCAGTAAATCCGCGATGGATCGCCGACTGCGGTTATGCGGTACTACATCGCCCGTCGTGCACGAGTAATGCGGTCGCCACCGCGGCGATGCCCTCACCGCGTCCGGTGAGTCCCAGACCGTCGGAAGTCGTACCCGATACCGAAACCGGTGCGTCGAGCAATTCGCCGAGTATTTTTTGCGCTTCGGCGCGTCGCGGCCCGATCTTGGGGCGATTACCGATGATCTGTACCGTCGCGTTGAGGATCCGATATCCGGATTCGCCGAGCAATCGCCGCACCTCGGTCAGCATCGCGGCGCCGGATACGCCTTCCCATTCGGGCCGTCCGGTGCCGAAGACCGCGCCGACGTCGCCCAGGCAGGCGGCCGAGAGCAGCGCGTCGCACAGAGCGTGGGCGGCCACATCGCCGTCGGAATGTCCGGAGCAGCCGTCGTCGCCCTCGAACAGCAGTCCGGCCATCCAGCAGGGCCGGCCGGGTTCGATGGGATGCACATCGCTGCCGATGCCGGTGCGCAGCGCGGTGAGATCGGTCATCCGGTCACCGCCGCTCCGGTCGTCGCGGGGAGCGCAGCGTCCGCTACCAGCGCGTTCGCGAGTTTCAGATCGAGTGGGCCGGTGATCTTGAAGGCCAGCGGATCGCCCGGGACCACCGAGACGGTCGCGCCCGAGGCCTCCACGAGGCCCGCGTCGTCGGTGGCGGGCAGGTCCAGCGCGTACGCCTCGCGCAGCAGCGCGGTATCGAAGCCCTGGGGAGTTTGAATGGCCCGCAGCCCCGAACGGTCGGGTGTACCGGTGACGTCGCCGACCGCATCGACGGTTTTGATGGTGTCGGCCACCGGTATGCCGGGAACGACGGCGCGGTGACCGGCGTCCAGCGCGTCCACGACCCGCGCGATCAGCGACGGCGGCGTCAGGGCGCGGGCCGCGTCGTGCACGAGGACATGGGTGGCTTCCGGTGCGGCGGCCAGGCCGGCACGGACCGAGTCGGTGCGTTCCACGCCGCCGGCCACCACGTCGACCGGTATCGGGCTGGCCGCGTGGGCACGGGCGGCGAGCAGTTCCCGGGCCGCATCGATCATCTCGATGGGCACCATGATCACGATGCGGTCGACGACCCCGGACGCGATCAGACCGTCTACTGCGTGTACGAGCATGGGACTGCCGCCGACCGGGACGAACGCCTTGGGTGTCGATTCACCCAGGCGAACGCCCCGGCCGGCGGCAGGAACCAATGCCACAACGCGGCGGGAGTTGAGCGTCAAGGCGATGCGGTCAGGAAGCCGCGGCGAGAACCTCGTCGAGCAGGGTCTCGGCCTTGACGTCGTCGGTGCCCTCGGCGAGCGCGAGCTCACCGACCAGGATCTGCCGGGCCTTGGCCAGCATCCGCTTCTCGCCGGCGGACAGGCCGCGGTCCTGCTCCCGACGCCACAGGTCGCGGACGACCTCGGCCACCTTGTTCACATCGCCGGAGGCGAGCTTCTCGAGGTTGGCCTTGTACCGCCGAGACCAGTTCGTCGGCTCCTCCGTGTGCGGAGCGCGTAGCACCTGGAAGACTCGGTCGAGACCTTCCTGGCCGACGACGTCGCGGACGCCGACGTACTCCGCGTTCTCTGCGGGAACCCGAACGGTGAGATCGCCTTGGGCGACCTTCAGGACCAGATACTCTTTCTGAACACCCTTGATGGTGCGAGTCTCGATTGCTTCGATCAGCGCCGCTCCGTGGTGGGGGTAAACGACGGTGTCTCCGACCTTAAAAATCATGTGTCCCGTGCCCCTTTCGATGTTCACAGTTTAACATGCGACTCGATAACGCCGCGATCAACGGCGCAGGTCAGGGGGCACAACAGGCGGACCTTGGGGCTTGACAGATCGCGATGCGTATGCATCTTGTTGCGGCAGAAGGGGATACGCGGCTCGCGGGTCGCCGCGGAACATTACACCGGACCGGTCCACACCGACCACCCCGCGAACTACTACGCTGCCTACTACTACTCTCCATCGTGGAGTGAGCCGGTCGACATGGAGGACAACCCGTGACTGCCCTGAAAGCCACCACAGCGTCGAATGTGACCAAGGTGTCGCGGCGCGCAATCGCTGTTGCCGCGCTGGCCACCGGTGCGGCGCTGGCGTTGTCCGGATGCGGTGCCGGTCAGATCTCGCAGACCGCGGGCCAGGTGCCCGCCGTCAACGGCGCCGCGGCCACCGTCGGCGATGTGGCGCTGCGTGACGTGCGCATCCTGCTGCCGCAGTCGGAGGAGTACACCAATGCCAAGGGCGGCAAGTCCGTCGTCGCGTTCAGTGCGATCAACGAGGGTTCGTCCAAGACCGACCAACTGGTCAGCATCACCACCGACCTCGGCCAGGTGAAGATCACCCCGGCCACGCCGGAGCTGGTCCCGGGGCAGACGGTCGTCGCCGCGAGCCCGGAAGCGGCCAAGGCGGCCCAGGCGGGCGAGAACTCGACGCCGACCTCCGCTCCCGCGCAGCCCACCAGCTCGGCCGCGACCCCCACGCCGGAGCACAGCGCGTCGCCGCGCCAGGAGGGTGCCGGAACGCCCGATCAGCCGGCCGACCCGAACGCGCATCCGATCCTGGTCGAGGTCACCGGGCTGTCCAAGGACATCGTGCCCGGCCTCACCTACGGCGTGACCTTCAACTTCAAGAACGCCGGCACCGTGCAGGTGCAGGTGCCCGTCGACGCCGGCCCGGACACCCCGCGGCACGAGGGCGCGACGGTCGCCGAGCACGGCGGCCACTGAGCCGCGCCTGCGCGCATCCCGCCCCGGTATACCGGCCCGTGTCGGCCCCTCTCTCTAGGCTGCGCACGTGGCCAAGGTGAAATCGGTGTACCGCTGCTCGGCATGCGGGAACGAGGTTGCCAAATGGGTGGGGCGCTGCCCGGGGTGCAACGAATGGGGGACCGTCGACGAGGTGGTGACGGCCGGCGCCGCTGCGGGAACGCATGCCGCCGGGCGCCGGGCGCTGCTGCCCTCGACGGCCGCGGCGCCCATCTCGACCATCGATTCGAAGGTCACCCGCGCCCGGCCCACCGGTGTCGCGGAACTGGACCGCGTCCTCGGCGGCGGGGTGGTGCCGGGATCGGTGGTGCTGCTCTCGGGTGAACCGGGCGTCGGCAAGTCGACGCTGTTGCTCGAGGTCGCCCACCGCTGGGCCCGGCAACGCGACGAGCGCGCGCTCTACGTCACCGCCGAGGAGTCCGCCGGACAGGTCCGGCTGCGCGCCGACCGGACCGGGGCCGTGCACGAAAGGGTCTATCTCGCAGCAGAATCCGATCTCGCCACGATTCTCGGCCATGTCGATCAGGTCCGGCCGACACTGCTGGTGGTCGATTCGGTGCAGACCATGCTGGCCGCCGACGCGGACGGGGTGATCGGCGGTGTCACCCAGGTACGGGCGGTGACCGCGGCCCTGACCTCCCTGGCCAAGGCGAGCGGGATCGCGGTGCTGCTGGTCGGCCACGTCACCAAGGACGGCAATGTCGCCGGGCCGCGCACCCTCGAACACCTGGTGGACGTGGTGTTGCAGTTCGAGGGCGACAAACACTCCACCCTGCGCATGGTGCGCGGTATCAAGAACCGCTTCGGCAGTGCCGACGAGGTGGGCTGTTTCGAACTGCACGACGACGGCATCGTCGGGGTGAGCGATCCGTCCGGGCTGTTCCTGCATCACCGCGCGGATCAGGTTCCCGGGACCGCGATCACCGTCGCGATGGACGGTAAGCGGCCGCTGCTCGGCGAGGTGCAGGGGTTGACCGTATCCACCCAGGTACCCGCGCCGCGGCGGGCGGTCAGCGGTCTGGACTACAACCGTGTGTCGATGGTGCTCGCGGTGCTGCAGAGCCGCTGCGGTGTGTATCTGGGCAAGCACGACGTGTATGCCGCCACGGTCGGCGGGATGCGATTGACCGAACCCGCCGCCGATCTGGCCGTCGCGGTCGCGATCACCGGCGCCGAACGCGATATCCCGCTGCGCGCGGGCATGGTGGTGCTGGGCGAGGTCGGTCTCGCCGGGGAGGTCCGGCGTGTCACGGGGGTCGGGCGCAGATTGCGCGAAGCCGAGCGGCTAGGTTTCACGGAGGCGTTGGTACCGCCGGGGACCGACCTGTCCGGCATCGGAATGAAGGTGCACGAGGTCGCGAGTGTTCGTGCGGCACTCGCCTCGAGTGGTTTGTCGAAGCGACGACGCGAGCGTGTGGAGGCTGTGGAATGATCCCGGGCCGTTGGGTGACCCACCTGCTCGGCCGTCCCGCGCCGCGCGGCAGGTTCATGAGCCCAGCGGATGTGCCGGTCGCGGCGGATGCGGCGGAGGCGATGCCCGCGGCGGAGGCGGTCCGGGCCGACGACGATCCCGGTCTGAGCACCACCATCGCCCGGCTGGTGCCGGGGACCGAACTGCGCGACGGTATCGACCGGATTCTGCGCGCCCGCACCGGCGGGCTGATCGTGCTCGGCTACGACGAGGAGCTGGAACGAATCTGCGACGGCGGATTCGAACTCGATGTCGAATTCTCGCCGACCCGGCTGCGTGAGCTGTCGAAAATGGATGGCGCCGTGGTGCTTTCGACCGACGGTGCACGCATCCGCCGCGCCAATGTCCATCTGGTGCCCGACCCCGGCCTGCCGACCACCGAATCCGGCACCCGGCACAAGGCGGCCGAGCGCACCGCCGCGCAGACCGGCTATCCGGTGGTGTCGGTGAGCCGCTCGACGGGCATCGTCACGGTCTATCTCAACGGGCACCGGCATCCGATCCAGACCTCCGAGACCATCCTGTCGCGAGCCAATCAGGCGATGGCGACGCTGGAGCGCTACCGCTCCCGGCTGGATGAGACCACCCGGCAGCTGTCACTGGTGGAACTGAACGACTGCGCGACGGTGCGCGATGTGCTGTCGGTGGTGCACTGCCTGGAACTGGTCCGCCGCGTCGCGCGCGAAATCAGTTCCGACGTGGCCGAACTCGGCGTCGACGGCCGCCAGCTGGCGCTGCAACTGGCCGAACTCGTCGGCAACACCGAGGCCCTGCGCCGCCTGCTGGTCCGCGACTACATCCGCAGTGAACCGGTCGACGACGCGATGGTCGACCGCACCCTGGCCGCCCTCGACGGGCTGCTCGAGGTGGATCTGCTCGAACTCACCAATCTCGCACCGGCCCTGGGTTTTCCGGCGACGTTCGAAGCTCTCGACACCGCCGTGGGCCCGCGCGGATACCGGGTGCTCGCCGAGATCCCGCGGGTGCCGCTGCGCCGCGCCGAACCCGTGATCGCCGCCTTCGGCTCGCTGTCGGGCCTGGTATCGGCGAGTGCGTCGGAGATCGAGGGCGTCGACGGCATCGATGCGCATCTGGCCCGCCAGATCCGCGAGGGCCTGTCCCGGCTGTCGGAGTCCGGTGCGGTCCGATCGACGGAATCCGGCACCGTCTGAACCGGACGGAATCCGGCACCGTCTGAACCGGTTCGGGCGCGGCCGGATTCGAGCCTCGTGTCAGGCGATGTTGAAGGTCTCCGGTGCGCTGCGCACGGAACCGAACTGCGCCACCACCGCGTATCCGCCGGCCGGCACCGGAACGCGATCGCCCGCACAACCCGGCTGCGAGGTGGTACCCGACCAGGTGAGGGTGAACGCCGCCTGCTGGCCGCCGTTGAGCGTGCGCACATCGGCCGGACCGCCCTGATCGCAGTCGGTGTTCGACCACAGCTTGCGCTGGCCGTCCAGCGACTGCACCCACACCTGCTGCAGCCCCGAACCCATATCCCGGCTGCAGGCCGCGGTCGAGATGTTGGTCAGCACGATGGTGATCACCGGCTGATCACCGGCCTTGTAGGTCGGCTGGCCGACGGTCACCTTCACCGCCAGCGACTGATCCGGACACGGGGCCGGGACGCCGCTGGCCGTCGAATTGACGGTGCCCGAGGCCGGAACCTTCGAACCGCTGGGATCGGCGGTGGTGGACCCGGCCGCCTTGGCGGAGGTGGAGGTCGCCGCCGCGGCCTTGGGGTCCTTGTCGCCCCCGCCGCTGCGCAGCAACATCAACGCCAGCCAGATGACCAGAGCGAGCGCGACGATCAGCGCGCCGATGGCGAGCAGGCGGCGACGCCAGTAGATCTCCGGCGGCAGCGGTCCATTCGGTTCCAGCACGGCAACAACGGTAAGGGCACGATCGTGCCGTTCCGCTCAGGTACGCGGCGTGTCGGCGCCGAAATGGCGGTGACGCCGGGTACATTTTCGCGCCGTCTTCCGCGACGGCGCCGTCACCCGGCGGTCACCGTGTGAGAACCGTTGTGGTTCAGACCGTTTCGCCGATATCGCCGATCACCTTGTGCAGCAGCGCGCGGCCGTCGGCAAGCTTGTAGTTCACACAGGCGATGGCGCACTGCCCGCTCGCGACCCGATCGGACACGATCTTCGAGCGATCGGTGAGCAAGCGCGCGGTCTCCTGCACGTGGCGGGCCTCGAGTTCGTCGACCTCGGTGAGTCCGTCGCGGCGGCCGGTCAGGATGGACGGCGTCACGCGCTCGACCACGCTGCGGATGAATCCGCCGGGCACGTTGCCGTCGTCTAGTGCGTCGATGGTCGCGCGAACCGCGCCGCAACTGTCGTGCCCGAGGACGACGATCAGCGGCACGTTGAGGATTTCGACGCCGTATTCGATCGAACCCAGCACCGACTCGTCGACGACGTGGCCGGCGGTCCGAACCACGAACATATCGCCGAGGCCCTGGTCGAAGATGATCTCGGCGGCGACCCGGGAGTCGCCGCACCCGAACAGGATGGCCCGGGGCTGCTGCCCGCCGACGAGTTTGGCGCGGTCGGCGGCGCCCTGGCTGGGGTGCTGCAGTGTGCCGTTGACGAACCTGTCGTTACCCTCGCGGAGAGACTTCCAGGCACTGATCGGGTTGGTATGAGGCATGCGTCCCATTTTCCATGGCTTGAGGGCTACCGGCGAGTCCGTTCGGCTACACATGGGCAAATTTCGGATCACCGGCGGGCTCGCGCGGCGGTGATGTCGTGAGCTCGAAGACGGCGACCGAGGCCACCCGTGACCCGGCCGCGGGCGTGGACAGCGACGTCCTGATCGACTGGTACGAGCAGTCGGCCCGGGACCTGCCGTGGCGGCGCCCCGGAGTGAGCGCCTGGCAGATCCTGATGAGCGAGATCATGCTGCAGCAGACGCCCGTGGTGCGGGTGGAGCCGATCTGGCGGGAATGGGTGCGGCGCTGGCCGGTGCCCTCGGCCATGGCCGCCGCCTCGCCCGGCGAGGTGCTGCGCGCGTGGGGCAAGCTCGGCTATCCGCGTCGCGCCCTGCGGTTGCACGAATGCGCGCGGGTGCTCGCCGCCGAATACGGCGACGTGGTGCCCGACGATGTCGAGGTGCTGCTCACCCTCCCCGGCATCGGCGCCTATACGGCTCGGGCGGTGGCCTGCTTCGCCTACGGGCAGCGAGTTCCGGTGGTGGACACCAACGTTCGCCGTGTGGTTGCCCGGGCGGTGCACGGCCGGGCCGAGGCCGGGAACCCGCGCACCCGCGATCTGGCCGAAACCGAGGCCCTGCTGCCGGTCCGGATCGACCGGGCGGCGGTCTTCTCCGCGGCGTTGATGGAACTGGGAGCCACCGTCTGCACCGCGCGCAATCCCGACTGCGAGCGCTGTCCGCTGCCGCGCTGCACGTGGGTCACCTCCGGTCGCCCGGCCTCGGACGTGGTGCGTCGCACCCAGAAGTACGACGGCACGGACCGGCAGGCTCGCGGCCGCCTCCTCGACGTGCTGCGCGCGGCGACCGGACCGGTCGAACGAGTGGCTCTCGACCTGGCCTGGACCCGCGATCCGGGCCAGCGCGATCGGGCCCTGGATTCCCTGCTCGTCGACGGCTTGATCGAGCAGACCGCCGACGGGCTGTTCGCGCTCGCCGGTGAGAGCGGCGCGAACTGAGACGCGGGCGGATCGGCCCGAGCGTTCCCAGCATCGGCGGGAACTTACAGTTCGGCCGATGAAACTTCTGCTCGACCGACCCTTCGTCCTCGCCTGGATGTACGCGCTCGCCTCGGCAGTGTTGGGCCCGTTCATCTTTCTGGGCGGCTACTCGTTCTTCACGCAGGGAGTCGGTGATTACTGCGACCCGGTGCACGGTGACGCTGCCGCCCGGGACGCGGCGTTCCGCGCCGCGCAGACGTTCCAGATCACCGGCGCCGCTGTGATGCTGGCCCTCGGAGTTCTCGTGCTGATCCGCCTGTGGTCCCGTCGACACGACATCAACCGCAATCTCGTCGTCGTCGCGAGCGGCCTCGGGGTCGTGCCCATGATGGGCGGCTTCGTCCTGGTCATTCTGCTGTCCGGGCCGGGCGGGCAGTCCTGCTGGCCGAGCTGACCCGAGACGGGCGGCCGATGACGACCGCTGGATCTCACCCGCGGACCGGCAGCTGCACGTCCTCCGCTCGGCCGCGTAGCGAATCCGGGTCGTTCGAGGCGTCGATCCGCGGAGCCGGATCCGACACGCCGCCCACTCGTGACTCGGCAGTGCCCGGCGTCCGCAGGGCCGTGCGCCGGCGGGCCCGCAGGATCGGGCGGCCGATGAACCGGCAGACCAGGTAGATCACGAACGAGATGGTCGTGATGAAGGTCGAGACCGGGACGCCGGGGGCCAGCGACAGCAGAATTCCGCCGACCGCGGCGATTTCGGCGAACAGCACCGACAGCAGTGTCGCCCGTAGCGGGCTCGCGGTGAGCTGAGCGGCGGCCGCGGCGGGGGTGATCAGCAGCGACAACACCAGCAGGGCGCCGACGATCTGCACCCCGAAGGCGGCGGTCACGCCGAGCAGCACCGCGAACACCACCGAGAGCGCGCGCACCGGAACCCCGCGCGCCACGGCCACTTCCGGGTCGGTGCTGGCGAAAAGCAAGGGGCGATAGATGAACGCGAGCACCGCCAGCACGCCGATGGTGCACAGCGCGAGCGAGGTGAGTCCGGTGCCGCCGACACTGACCACCTGTCCGGTGAGCAGGGAGAATTTCGATCCGGCGCGACTGGGCCCCAGCCAGAGGAACAGCACCGACAGGCCGAGCCCGAACGACATCACCACCGCGATCACCGAATCACGTTCGCGCGCCTTGGAACCCAGCAGCCCGAACATGACGGCCGCGATCACCGAACCCGCGATCGCCCCGGCGCCCACGCCGATGCCGACCAGCAGCGCCGCCGCCGCACCGGTGAGCGACAGTTCGCTGGTGCCGTGCACGGCGAACGACATCTGCCGGTTCACGATGAGCGGTCCGATCACGCCGGCGAGCAGTCCCAGCAGGGCGGCCGCGAGCACGGCCTGCTGCACGAAGTCGTAGGACAGCAGGTCGGCGGTGGTGTGCAGATCCAGCATCTTGGTGAGGACATCGGAAAGTTTGTCGTTCATTCGCCGGCTCCCTCGGTGTGGTGCGTGCCCAGCGCATCGATCTCGTCACCGGTGCCGACGACCACCAGCCGGCCGCGCACGCGCAGTACGTCGACCTCGGTGCCGTAGAGCTCCGACAGCACCTCCGAGGTCATCACCTCGTCCGGGGTGCCGATCCGGAACTTGCCCTCCACCAGATACAGCACCCGATCCACCAGCGGCAGAATCGGATTGATCTCGTGCGTCACGAACAGCACCGCGGTGTCGTGGGTGCGGCGGCGGCGATCGATGAGTTCGGACACCAGCCGCTGATTCGCCAGATCCAGGCTCAGCAGCGGTTCATCGCACAGCAGCACGCGCGGATCACCGGCCAGCGCCTGCGCCACCCGCAGCCGCTGCTGTTCCCCGCCGGACAGCGATTCCAGCGGCGCGTTCGCGAAATGTTCGGCACCGACCTGTGCGAGGGCGTCGGCGACGCGGCGGCGGCGTTCGCCCCGGCCGCGCCAGCCCAGGCCCCAGCGATGCCCGTCCACGCCCAGCCCGACGAGATCGACGCCGCGCAACTGCACGCCGGCGTCGATCGTCTTCTGTTGCGGCACATAACCGATCCTCGGATTCCCCAGCCGCGCGGGCGCCCCACTCACCTCGACCGTGCCCGCACTGGGCGCGAGCTGTCCCAGCAGCATCCGCAGCAGCGAGGTCTTACCGGATCCGTTGGGCCCCAGCACCGCGACGAATTCGCCGGGCGCGATATCGAGATCGAGGCCCTGCCAGAGTGTGCGCGGCCCGAACGCCAGGCTCGCTCCCCGCAGCGATACCGCGGGGGCGGCGATATGCGATGCCTTCGCCGGGGCCTGCTCGGGCGCCTCGGTTCGGGTGTGCCCCGTCATCACTGTCTCCCTCAGCCGAGCGCGCCGGCCAGCGCCGTCGCGTTGCCGGTCTGCCACGTCACGAAATCGGTGTTCGCCGGGAGGGTTTCGGTGACCTCGACAATCGGCACGCCCGCGGATTTCGCGGTCGCGGCGACGTCCTTCGTGGTCTTGTCCTCGGTCTGGATGTTGTAGACCAGCGCTCGAACCTGCTTGCCGGTCAACAGGTCTCGTACCGCCGCCAGATCCGCCGGGGACGGATCGGTGCCCTGTTCGATCGCTTCCTCGAAGGGATGCGGGGTGCGGTCGTCGGTATCGGCGGCGGCGAGCAGGTAGTGTGCGAGCGGCTCGGTCTGCAGCACCGGCGACTTCGGATGCGCGGCAGCGATTTTCGCGGTGATCGCGGTGACGCCCGCCAGCTGCCCGCGCAGCGCCGCGGCGCGGTCGGCGAACGCCTGCCGGTGCCCGGGATCGATGCGGCCGAGTTCGTCGGCGATCCGCCCGGCCACCGCGTCGACCGTCTTCATGTCGTACCAGACGTGTTCGTTCTCGTCGTTCGGCGCCGAACGCAGGTCGAAGGCGGCGATGCTGGGTTTGCCACGGCCCGCGGCCGCCTTCTCGGCGAACTCGTCGTAGTGCCCGCCGTTGTAGACGACCAGCGCGGCGTCGCGGATCGCGGCGGCATCGGTCGGACTGGTCTCGTAGGAGTGCGGGTCCACGTTCGGGCTGTCGATGATCGACTTCACCTCGACATCGGGACCGCCGACCGCGGCCGCGACGCTGCCCCACACGTCGGTGGAGGCGACGATCTTCGGCTTCCCCGAATCCGCGGAGGTTCCCGAGCAGGCGGCCAGCGTGACCGCGGTGGTGATTCCCAGCGTGACGACAGCGATTCGAGCGGCGAAACTTCTGATCACGCGGGTACTCCTGCACACGAGCTCTTAACGGAAACGATTTCCATTTAAATGTAGCGTATGTGTCCAGCCCGGACCCCATCGATCGGACCGACCGGGATGTGAACCGCACCACGAACAGGGCCCGCGAGCGCTCGATCCGAGCGACCGCGGGCCCTGGAACGGGTATCCGGCGAGCTGGAGCTACTGCACCATCGCCGCGACCGGCTGGCTCAGCAACTGAGCGCAGCGCAGCAGACCGAGATGGCTGTAGGCCTGCGGGTGGTTGCCCAGGGAGCGTTCGGCGACCGGGTCGTACTCCTCGCTGAGCAGTCCGGTCGGGCCGGCGACATCCACCAGCTGGGCGAACAGCGCCTCGGCGTCCTCACGCTTGCCGATCAGCAGGTAGGCCTCCACCAGCCAGGCGGCACACAGGTGGAAACCGCCCTCGCCGCCGGGCAGGCCGTCGTCGTGGTGGTAGCGGTACACCGTCGAGCCGCTGCGCAGCTCGGCCTCGGTGGCGACGACCGTGGCCGCGAAGCGCGGATCCGACGGCTCGATCAGACCGCTGAGGCCGATGTGCAGGGTCGCGGCGTCCAGATCGGTGCCGTCGTAGGCGGCCGTATAGGACTGCACCTGTTCGTTCCAGCCCTTGGCCTTGACCTCGTCTGCGATGGTCTCGCGCAGTTCGACCCACACCGGATCGATGCCGCGGTCGAACCGCTCGGCCAGTTTCAGCGCCCGGTCGACGGTCAGCCAGCCCATCACCTTCGAATACACGTGGTGACGCGGGTTGCCGCGGATCTCCCAGATGCCGTGGTCGGGTTCGCGCCAGCGTCGCTGCACGGCCGAGACCATGGCCTGCACCAGTTCCCAGTCGCGGTCCGGCAGCGCCTTGGCCGGGTCGAGAATGCCCTTGCCCTCGCGTGCCTCGGCCAGGGCCGCGATCAGATCCACGATCGGGCCGAAGACATCCAGCTGGACCTGCATATTCGCCGCGTTGCCCACGCGCACCGGCCGCGAGCCCGCGTAACCGGGCAGCTGGTCCAGCACGGCCTCCGGAGGCAGCGTCTCGCCGTAGAGCGTGTACAGGGGGTGCAGGCGTTCCGGTCCGGCCAGGGTCTCGAGCACGCGGTGCGTCCAGGCCAGGAAATCCTCGGCCTCCGACAGCGAGCCCAGGGTGACCAGCGCGTGCGCGGTGAGCGAGGCGTCGCGCAGCCAGCAGTAGCGGTAGTCCCAGTTGCGGACGCCGCCGATGTCCTCGGGCAGCGAGGTGGTGGCCGCGGCCAGAATCGACCCGGACGGAGCATGCACCAGTCCGCGCAGCGTCAGTGCCGAACGCTTCATCAGATCGGGCTTGAGCGGCGGCAGGTTCAGATCGGAGGCCCAATCGCGCCAGTACCGCTCGGCCTCGTTGCGCCGGTCCGCCTCGCTGACCATCGCCGGGGCGAGATCGGAGGTGCCGCAGCGCATTTCGAGCACGATCGGTCCCTGCGAGGGATCGACCACCGCGCGGGCGACGTGGTGGATGCCCTCCTCGGAGATCTCCCACTGCACGCCGGGGGAGCGCAGCACGATCGGATCGTTGGTGCCGTGCACGCGCAGGCCCGCCGGTTCGCGGACCAGCGTCACCGGCACCTGCCCGAATTCGGGGCGGGGTGCGAAGGTGACCACCGCACGCGCGTCCCCGGTGATCACACGAGTCAGATCGGTGCGTTCCAGTGCGACGTCGTGCGGCAGGTAGTCGACGATCTTCAAACTGGACCAACGGGTTTCGACGGTCATCGTGCCGTCGACGTAGCGCTGTGACAGCGGCAGACTCTGACGCTCGGGGGCGATGGTGAAATGTCCGGCCGCCGGGCCGCCCAGCAGGTGGGCGAAGACCGCCGCCGAATCCGGTTCGGGATGGCAGAACCAGCTGACGGTCCCGTCCGGGGTGAGCAGCGCCTTGGAGCGCGGGGAAGCCAGCATGGTCAGCCGCTCGATGCGCGGCGCGGACGCCCCCGCCAGCCAGGTGCGGCGTTCCTCGAGCAGGAACGCCAAGGCCTTGGCGACCTCCTCGGTGCTGGGCACCCGGTATTCGGCCAGGCTGTCGCCGTCGCCCACCTTGATGCCGATATCCGGACCCGACAGCCGCGCGAAGGCCTTCTCGTCGGTGACGTCGTCACCGAAGAAGACCGCCGCGGAGGCGCCCTCCTGATGGCGGATGATGTCGAGAGCGGCGCCCTTGTCGGTCTGGATGACGGCCAGTTCGATGACCGCCTTGCCCTCGGTGACCTGGATGCCGACCCAGCTCGCCGGGCCCTGCCGGGCCTGCTGCAGCGCGCGACGGCCCACCTCGGGAGTGGCATTGCGCACATGCAGCGCGATGCTGGCCGGTTTGGCTTCGACGGTGACGCCGGGATTGTCGTCGGCGATGGCGGCCAGGGCGTGGCGCACCTCGGTCAGCAGTTGCTTGGCGTCGTTGTCGATGGCGTGCACGAAGCCGACATCGAATTCCGAGCCGTGGCTTCCGATCAACTGCACCTCGACGGGAAGCCGGGAAAGCGCCGCGAGATCTCGCAGCGCGCGGCCGGAGATGACGGCCGCGGTGGTGGTCGTCAGGCCGGCGAGCGCACGCAATGCGCTCACCGATTCCCGATGGGGATAGGCCTTTGCCGGATCGGAGACTATGGGCGCGATTGTCCCGTCGTAGTCCGAAGCGACCAATAGCCGCGGCACGCGGGCTACGGCCGACAAGGCACGGCGAAGTTCGTGTGGCAGATCCTGTGCGCTCACGCATCCAACCTAGTGATCGGAGGAGATTTTTCAGGGCGCGAGAAACTTTACTGGGTCAGGTTTGCCCGCGTGTTGGCGCAGTGATACGTGCTGTTTACACGAGCTCGCCAGGCAGGTTTCGAACGCCCGGACCTACATTGTCCGGCAATTCGCTTCCTGCCGCGCGCTCAGGACTTCTCGCCCAGCAACAGGTCGACGGTCAGGTCGAGACGCTCGGCCACATCGGTCGCCGAGGCGCGCCGGGTGAGCCACGCCACCAGATTCGACAACCACACGTCGCTGATCACCCGGGCGATGGCCAGATCGCGTTCGGTGGGCTCGCCCTCGTTCACGGCACGCGCGAAGAAGCGGTCCATCACCTTGCCGACCCGGTCGACCTCGGCGGCCGCGGAGGCGTCGGCGAACATGAACGCCCGCGTCATGGCCTCGGTGAGCAGTGGATCGCGCTGCATGGCCCGGGTGACCTGGGTCAGCATCACGTGCATGCGTTCCTGCGGGGTCTGCCCGGCCAGCGGCTTGCGTCTGCTGTCGAACTGCTCGAATTCCCGGGCCAGCGCCGAGACCAGCAGATGCACCTTCGAGGGAAAGTATCGATACAGCGTGCCGACGGCGACGTCGGCGCGTTCGGCGACCGCGCGCATCTGCACCGCGTCGTAACCGCCCTTGGAGGCGAGCGCGAGGGTGGCGTCGAGAATTCGTTTGCGCCGCTCGCGCTGGGCCGCCGAGCTCAGCTCGTCCTCGCTCAGGGTGCTGACCGTCGCGCGATTGCGGGCTCCGTTCTGCGCACCCGAGTCGGCTGCCTGCTCTCGGGAGGGACTGGCCATTCGTGAAAGTCCTTTCCTGCACGCACGTCGGTTCCGGTGGCCGACGAGCGTAGTTCAGCGGCGGCGACGGACGCCCCTTGACTTACGCCCGACCGTCACATTAGAACATGTTCTAGGTGTGGGAGTCACGCCGGAAAGGCGGTATGGAGTGTGACCATCGCCACCACTGACGAGCATAAAGCCGTCCAGGAGTCGATGCGCGGATGGGCCGCAGCGGTGCACCCGATTGCAACAATGCGCACTGGCGCGCCCGGGTACTGGCGTGAATTCTGGCCGGGCCTGGTGGGCCTCGGCGTCTTCCGCGTCGCGGTCCCCGAGGAGGCCGGCGGCGCGGGCGGCTGCGTGAGCGATCTGGCCGTGCTGATCGAGCAGGCGGCGCATGATCTCGTGGGCGGACCGGTGACGGCTACCGCGCTGGCCGGCCTCGTTGCCGGCGACACCCTCGACGAGGATACGCCCTGCGGTATCGCCCTGGGCCAGGCTGTTGTGCTGTCGCACAACGCAACCGACGCGCCGGAGGTGACCGGTACCTGGGAGACCGTGCTCGGCGCCGACGAGCAGACCGCGCTGTTGCTGCCGGTACGCTCCGGCGACCGCGAACTGTGGTGCCTGCTGCCCGCGGGCACCCCGGGCGTGACGGTCGAGGCGCTCGAGCCCCTGGACCCCAGTACTCCGCTGGCCCGCGTGACCTGCGCGAACGTCGCGGTGCCCGCCGACCACGTCTTCGAACCGCCGTACGCGGTCGGCGATCTCGTGGCCGCGCTGATCGCGGCGGAGGCCGCGGGGATCGCGGGCTGGTGCCTGGAGACGGCGGTCGACTACGCCAAGGTCCGGGAGCAGTTCGGGCGCAAGATCGGCGAATTCCAGGCGATCAAGCACATCTGCGCCTGGATGCTGTGCCGCACCGAACAGACCCGCGCCGTGGCCGCAGACGCTGCGGCAGCGGCTGATCCGGCGATAGCCGCGGCGGCTGATGCGAGCGATTCCGGTGGGCGCGAATTGCGATTGGCCGCCGCCGTCGCGATGACGATCGCGCTGGACGCCGCCGTGGAGAACGCCAAGGACTGCATCCAGGTGCTGGGCGGTATCGGCTTCACCTGGGAGCACGACGCGCACCTGTATCTGCGGCGCGCGACCGCGCTGCGGGCGTTGCTGGGCGGTTCGGCGCACTGGCGCGCCGAGGTGGCGAAGCTGACGCAGGCCGGGGTACGCCGCACGGTATCGATCGACCTCGGTGACGCCGAAGGCGGAACCGCCTGGGAGGCAGCCGGTGTGGATGCCGCCGAGGCGACGGTGCTGGCCGCCGACCTGACCCGGATCGCCGCACTGCCCGCCGCGGAGCAGCGTGCCGCATTGGCCGACGCCGGTTTGCTGGCCTGCCACTGGCCGGCCCCCTACGGCCGCGACGCCGGGCCGATTCAGCGCAGCCTGATCGAGGACCAGATCCGCAAGGCCGGAATCGAACTACCCGACCTCGTCATCGCGAACTGGGCGATTCCCACCCTGCTGCAATGGGGTACGCCCGAGCAGATCGAGCGCTTCGCCCCACCGACGCTCACCGGTGAGGTGATCTGGTGCCAGCTGTTCTCGGAGCCGGGCGCGGGCTCCGATCTGGCGGCGCTGCGCACCGTCGCCGAGCGGGTCGAGGGCGGCTGGAAGCTGCGGGGCCAGAAGGTGTGGACCTCGCTCGCCGACCGTGCCACGTGGGGAATCTGTTTGGCGCGCACCGATTCCGCCGCGCCCAAGCACAAGGGCATCAGCTACTTCCTGGTCGACATGAAGAGCCCGGGGCTCGAGATCCGGCCGCTGGTCGAGATCACCGGCGAGGCGCGCTTCAACGAGGTCTTCCTCGATGACGTGTTCGTCCCCGACGACTGTCTGGTGGGTGAGCTCGGCAACGGCTGGCGGATCGCCCGCTCCACGCTTTCGGCCGAGCGAGTGGCCATGGGCGGCAAGGGAATCGGTGAGGAGCTGGAGGCCGTGATCGCGGCCGCTCCCACCGCGGGCCCGGGTGCCGAGGTGGTCGCCGATCGCCTCGGCGCGCTGATCGCCGAATCGGTGGCCGGCACGTTGCTGGAGGCGCGCGCGGCCAAGAAGTTGCTGTCCGGCGGTGACCCCGCCGCGGAGAGCAGCGTCCGCAAACTGGTCGGCGTCCGGCACCGGCAGGCGGTGGCCGAATTCGCGGCCGAGCTGGCCGGAACAGCCGGTGCGCTGGACACCGGCGTGGTGAAGGAATTCCTGCTCACGCGCTGTCTGTCGATCGCCGGCGGCACCGAACAGATCCTGCTGACCGTCGCCGGTGAGCGGATTCTCGGGCTGCCGCGCGAATCGAAGGGCTGATATCGCAGGGCCGGGCCGCCAGAGCAGCCCACATCCGACAGGGAGCAAAAGAATTGGACTTCACCAGAGACGAGAGTCAGGACGCGGTCGCCGAAGTCGTCGTGAGCCTGCTCGAACACGACAGCGCGCGTGATCTCGCGCTGTGGCCCGCGCTGGTCGACAGCGGGCTGCTGGCGCTGCCGCTGCCGGAACAGCACGGCGGCGACGGGATGGGACTGCTCGAGGTCTCGACCCTGCTGACCGAACTCGCGACCGACGCGGTGGCGGTGCCGGCGCTGTCGACCCTCGGGTTCGGCGTGCTGCCGCTGGTCGGCCATGCCGGAGACGACTTGGCGGCCAAGGTTTTTCCCGCCGTCGCCAAGGGCGCGATCCTGACCGCGGCACTGCACGAGCCGGGCGCCCCGTTCGTCGCCGAACCGCGGACGAAGGCGGTGGCCGACGGCGATTCGGTACGGATCACCGGCCGCAAGATCGCGGTGCCGTACGCGGAGCAGGCCCAGTGGATTCTGGTGCCGACCGAGCGCGGAATCGCGGTCGTCGACGGTGACGCGAAGGGCATCACCCGCACCGAGAGCCCGAGTTCCACCGGCGCGCCGGAATTCTCGGTGTCCTTCGAGGACACGGTGATTCCGGCGGCGCAGCTGCTGGATATTCCGCTGGAGGACCTGCACCGCATCGCCCTGGCAACCCTCGGCGCGGTCGCCGACGGCCTGCTCAAAGGTGTGCTGGCGCTGACCTCGGAACATCTGCGGACCCGGCAGCAGTTCGGCCGCCCGCTGGCCGAATTCCAGGCCGTCGCACAGGAAATCGCGGACGTGTACGTGGTCTCGCGCACCCTGCAGGTGGCCGCGACATCCGCGAACTGGTCGCTGGCGCAGTATGTAGGTCGCAGCCCGGCTCGGGCCTGGACTGACGGAGCGGGGGAGCGAAGCGGAGGAGCGGAGAAGGGAAGGACCGAGCCTCCGGGGGCTGCGACCCGCGACGCCGGAGGCGGCGCCAAGGACACTGCACGTGTCGACGACGACCTCGATGTGCTGGCGTTCTGTGTGGCCTCCGAGCTGCCGGCGGCCATGCAGCGGTGCCATCACCTGCACGGCGGTATCGGCGTCGATGTGACTCACCCGCTGCACCGCTACTACTCACAAGCCAAGGACATCGCCCGCTGGCTCGGCGGTGCGTCGTTCCGGCTGGACCGGTTGGGAGCCAGATGTACATCGATCTGACCGCTGAACAGCACAAGCTGCGCGACGAATTACGCGCCTACTTCGCCGATCTCGTCACTCCGGAGGAGGAGGCCGAGATGGCGGTGAACCGCCACGGGGACGCCTACCGGGCGGTGGTCAAGCGAATGGGCCGCGACGGGTGGCTGGGCGTGGGCTGGCCGAAGGAGTACGGCGGCCAGGGCTTCGGCCCGCTGGAACAGCAGATCTTCTACAACGAGGCGGTCCGCGCCGATGTGCCGGTCCCGCTGGTGACGCTGCTGACCGTCGGCCCGGCGCTGCAGTCGTTCGGTACCGAGGAGCAGAAACGCAAGTTCCTGCCCGGAATCCTCACCGGCGACATCCATTTCGCCATCGGCTATTCCGAGCCGGACGCCGGTACCGACCTGGCGGCACTGCGGACCTCGGCGGTGCGGGATGCGAACGGCGACTGGATCGTCAACGGGCAGAAGGTGTTCACCACCGGCGCGCACGAAGCCGATTTCGTCTGGCTGGCGGTGCGCACCGGTTCGGTCGAGTCCCGCCACAAGGGCATTTCGATCCTGATCGTGGACACCACCGATCCGGGCTACTCGTGGACGCCGATCATCACCGCCGACGGCGCGCACCACACCAACGCCACCTACTTCGACAACGTCCGCGTGCCGGCGGAAATGCTGGTCGGGGAGGAGAACGGCGGCTGGAAGCTGATCACCACCCAGCTCAATCACGAGCGGGTCAGCCTGGGCCCGTCGGGCAAGATCGAACAGCTCTACGAGCGGGTGCGCGATTGGTCGCAGCGGCACGGCGTGCTGGAAGAGACCGAAGTGCGGCGCGCACTGGGCCGCCTGCATGCCATGGTGCGAGTCAACGAACTGCTGAACTGGCAGGTCGCCTCGAATATGGAACGCCCCGACGCCGATCAGCGCGATGTGATCGCCGATGCCTCGGCGACCAAGGTGTTCTCCACCGAGGCACTGCAGGAGGCGGGCCGGCTGGCGGAGGAGATCGTGGCTCGCTTCGGCGATCCGGCCGATCCGGACACCGCGGAACTGATGACCTGGCTGGACAAGCGGACCAAGCAGAACCTGGTCGTGACCTTCGGTGGCGGCGTCAACGAGGTCATGCGCGAACTGATCGCGCAGATGGGCCTGCGCCTGCCCCGCGTACCGAGATAGGAGTTTTCGCGTGTCGGAAACCATGACGGCGGAAGAGATCCGCGCCGCCGGCGAGAAGATCCAGCAGCTGGGCGAGTCCGCGCCGCGCCTCGGCCGCGACCCGGTGAACCAGCCGATGATCAACAACTGGGTCGAGGCGCTGGGCGACGCCAACCCGATCTATGTCGACGACGAGGCCGCCCGCGCCGCCGGACATCCCGGCATCGTCGCGCCGCCGGCCATGGCCCAGGTGTGGACCATGCCCGGCCTGCACGGATCTCGGCCCGCCGACGATCCGATGAACGCGGTCAACGATCTGCTCGACGCCGCCGGCTACACCTCGGTGGTGGCGACCAACTGTGAGCAGACCTACCACCGCTACCTACGCCTCGGCGAGCGTCCGGTGGCGCGGACCAGGCTGCGAGAACTGGTGGGGCCCAAGCGCACCGGCCTAGGTGAGGGCTGGTTCGCCACCTACCTGCTGACCTGGTACGTCGACGACGAACCGGTCACCGAGATGCTGTTCCGGATGTTGAAATTCGCACCCGGTACGGCCGAGCCCGCCGCGGCCCCCGGCGAGGTGTCGGCGGAGGATCTGGCGAAGCGGGTCCGGCCCACCGTGTCGAAGGACACCGAATTCTTCTGGGACGGAACGAAACTCGGCGAACTGCGGATCCAGCGCCGGCCGGACGGGACGCTGCAGCATCCGCCGGTTCCGGCGCTGTGGAAGGACCACACCGAACAGTCCGATTACGTGGTGGCCTCCGGCCGCGGCACCGTCTTCAGTTTCGTGGTGCACCACGCGCCGAAGGTGCCCGGCCGGCAGGTGCCCTACGCCGTCGCCCTGGTCGAACTCGAGGAGGGCGTGCGCATGCTCGGCGAGCTGCGCGGCATCGACCCCGCCGAGGTCGAGGTGGGGCTGCCCGTCGAAGTGGGCTTCCAGCGGCTCGACGACGACAACACCGTGCCCTACTGGAAGGCCGTGCGATGACCTCCACGATTCAGCCCGCCGCCGTGCAGGTCGGAACCACCCTGCCCGAGTTGGTGATTCACGCCGACCCGACGTTCGTGGTCTCCACCGCGCTGGCCACCCGCGACTTCCAGGACGTGCACCACGACCGCGACAAGGCCGTCGAGCGCGGGTCGAAGGACATCTTCGTCAACATCCTCACCGACACCGGCCTGGTGCAGCGATTCGTCACCGATTGGGCGGGGCCGGGGGCGATCGTGAAATCCGTCGCCCTGCGCCTGGGGGTGCCGCTGTACGCGGGCGACACCTTGACGCTCAGCGGAACCGTGGCGGCCGTGGACGGCGCGGACATCACCATCGATGTGGTCGGCAAGGACAGCCTCGGCGACCACATCACGGCGAAAGCCGTTATCTCCCTGCAGGAGGCACGCCAGTGACGGGTCTGAGCCGCCGCGCCGCGATCGTCGGCATCGGCGCCACCGATTTCTCCAAGGACTCCGGCCGCAGCGAGCTGCGCCTCGCCGCCGAGGCCGTCACCGCCGCCCTCGCGGACGCGGGGCTGACCCCCGCCGATGTGGACGGCCTGACGACCTTCACCATGGATACCAACACCCAGGCCGCGGTCGCGCGGGCCACCGGTATCCCGAGCCTGAAGTTCTTCAGCAACATCCCGTTCGGCGGTGGCGCGGCGGCCGCGACCGTGCAGCAGGCCGCCATGGCCGTCGCCACCGGAGTCGCGGATGTCGTGGTGGCCTACCGCGCGTTCAACGAGCGGTCCGGAAATCGCTTCGGGCAGTTCGCGACTCATCTGGCGACCGGCAATCCCAGCTCGTCGGGTGTGGACAACGCGTTCTCCTATACGCACGGCCTGGGCACTCCGGCCGCGCAGGTCGCCATGGTGGCCCGGCGCTATATGCACGTATACGGCGCGAGCAGTGCGGATTTCGGCCGGGTGGCGGTCGCCGACCGCAAGCACGCCGCGGTGAATCCGGCGGCCCACTTCTACGGCAAGCCGATCACGCTCGACGACCACCAGGCCTCGCGCTGGATCGCCGAACCGTTGCATCTGCTGGATTGCTGCCAGGAGACCGACGGCGGTGTGGCCATCGTGGTCACCAGCGCCGAGCGCGCCCGGGACCTGCCGAACAAGCCCGCGCTGATCGCCGGTGCGGCCCAGGGTTCCGGTGCGGACCAGTACGTGATGACCAGCTATTACCGCGACGCCCTGACCGGTCTGCCGGAGATGGGCCTGGTGGGTGACCAGCTGTGGGCGCAGAGCGAGTTGCGGCCCGACGATATGCAGGCCGCCATTCTCTACGACCACTTCACCCCGTTCGTGCTGATGCAGCTCGAGGAGCTGGGCTTCTGCGGTCGCGGCGAGGGTAAGGATTTCGTCGCCGACGGGGCGATCGAAATCGGCGGCCGGCTGCCGCTCAACACCCACGGCGGCCAGCTGGGCGAGGCCTACATCCACGGCATGAACGGCATCGCCGAGGGGGTGCGCCAGATCCGCGGCAGCTCGGTGAATCAGGTCGAGGGCCTGGAGAACATCGTCGTCACCGCCGGAACCGGCGTGCCGACATCCGGGCTGGTGCTGACCGCGGCCTGACGGACCGGCCGGGCCGGTCGTCTGCTCCGAGCCTGAACTTTTCGTGCAAACCTCCGCGAAATCGGCGGAAAACCGCCGAAATCGCCGAGGTTTGCACGATTAGTTCACGGCACACGCTGTCGCTTATGCAATCGCGGCGCGCAGCTGCGCACGCAACGGCCGGGCCAACTGCTCGGCGCTCTCCCGAGTCCCCGCGGCCGATTCCCTTCGCGCACCGGCGAATCGGTCGAATACCAAGCCCTCGATGACGGCGATGTAATCGGCTGCGGCCGTGTCGGGATCGGCTGCCCCGAGCGCGCGGAACAGTTCACGCGCGTGCCGATGGGAGAACAGGCTCGCGACCAGTCGCGGGTGCAGCTCGCGGTCGCCGAGTAGGTCGGTGATCAGCATGTGGCGGGCGATCAGATGGTTGCGGCGTTGCGCCAGTAGGTCGTCCAGCCATGCGGCCACCGCGGCGGCGATATCGTCCGGGTCGGTGGCCGGCAGGTCGGCGGCGCGGAAATCGGTGCGCGACCGCTCGGTGATCGCGTCCACGATCGCCTCGATCAACGCGCGTTTGGTGCGGAAGTAGTACGAGGTCGAGCCGGGCGGTAGGCCGGCCTCGGTATCGAGTGCCCGATGGGTCAGCGCCCGCAGCCCCTCGCGGGCGATCAGGTCGATCGCCGTGCCGGTGATGAGTTCGCGCCGGTCCGCCGCGCGCACCTCCGGATCTGTGGACATCGTCACCTTCTCTCGTCTCGCACCGAATCATCCTCTACAAGTGTAGAGGTGCTCTACGGATGTAGAGCCCTCAGGAGGGTGGAGATCGTGGACGGACCGGTTCTCGATGACGATCAGCGTGCGGCCGCGGCGGCACTGGCTACGGTGGCCGGACGATTGGGCCGGCGCCGCTGGGCATTTCCGCGCGGCTTCGGTTCGCAGGTCCTGCCGTCGGCGTTCTCGCGGCCGGTGCGCGGGGTGTACCTGCACGGTCGTCCCGGCCGCGGCAAGACGATGCTCATGGACGAATTCTTCGCGCGAGTGGATTCGACACGTAAGTGTCGCTACCACTTTCATCAGTTCTTCGCCCGGCTCCATACCGCGATCGCCGAATCCGGCGGTCTGCCGGCCGCGTTGGACGCACTGCTCGGCGACACCGAACTGATCTGTTTCGACGAATTCCATGTTCACGATGTCGGCGACGCCATGCTGCTGACCCGCCTGCTCCAGACACTGTTCGCGCGCCGCATCGTGCTGGTGGCGACCTCGAACTATCCGCCCGAGCAGCTTCTGCCCAATCCGCTGACGCACGCGAAATTCGAACCCGCCATCGCGCTGCTGCGGGCCCATCTGGCCGTGGTCACCGTCGACGGACCGCAGGATTACCGCGCTCGCGGGTACCGGGACCGGATCTGCGATGGGACCGGATTCTCCAGCGGGCGCTACGTGCGCGGGCACCGGCCCGGCGCCGACCGTCCGGCCGCGATGCCGATCGCCCATCTCCTGCTGCGGGCGAGGGCCGCGGAGGCGGACCTGCTGGTCGTCGATTTCGACGAAATCTGCGGAAAGCCCTTGTCGGCCATCGACTTTCTGGACCTCACCCACACCTACCGGCGCTGGGTGGTGTGTGCGGTGCCCCCGCTGCGGCGGGTTCCGGTCGACGCGGTGACGCGCTTCGTCAACCTCGTCGACGTGCTCTACGACGCCGACCTGCCCCTCACCCTCTACACCGAGGTTTCGCTGCCGGAGTTGGTCCGCGACGTTGCCGCCGCCCCGGATCTCGAGCGCACCGCGAGCCGGCTGAGCCGGTTGCCCGGTGCTCGCCCGGCGAGCGTCGCCGAGCCGGCCGAATCGGCGGGAAGCATGGTGGCCGACCTCTCGTGAGGGTCTGCCGAAGTGAAGTGCACTCGTTTGGACGGATCTGCCGGAGACGAGGCCATTTGCTGTGCGCGGTCACAGTTTCGCCGGCTGTCAACTGGCGGCTAGGGGCATAGACCGCACCGGTCACCGTCCGGTGTCACGATTTCCCTCCTCACGGACCGTTCGGCATGTAACGATGTGCCTGTTTGTGCAGTTCGGATGTTTTCTGGGAGAGGCCCGTGGCCGGGGTGAGAACGGCGATACCACGCGCGATCGGGCTGATCGCATTGATGGCGTGCGTCGTCTTCGCGTTGCGCGGATACCTGCCGGGCACCGGCGGCCCGCATGCGCCGTCCCCGCCCTCGGCGGTGACGGTGGCACTCATGCCGGTGCTGTCGCTGGTATCCGTGGTGATCCTGCTGGCCGGGGTGCTGACCAGCCAGCACCACGCGCCGCTGGCGATGGCCGAGGTCGACCGGGACCGCAAGCGGCAGCCGTTCCGATTGAGCCGGTTCGGGATCGTGATCCTCATCGGCACCGCCGTCGCGGCCGTGCTGACCGCGATCGTGTGGGCGGTGTATCTGCTCGCCGGCGGCCGCGAGGAAGCTCCCGCGCCGCGTTCGAATCCGCCCGCCACCGCACAACAGCCCGAAACGACCGCGCCGCCGACCACCCAGCCGTTCTCCGGCACCCCGGAGCTGAGCGGCCACGCCCTGCTGTTCGTCGGCGTATGCGCCGCGGTGCTGGTGGCGGTCGCGATCCTCGGTCTCGGCGTGGTGGCCTTCGGCGCCCGCGATGGCCGCGGCGCACCGGCGGTTCCGTCGGTGCCCGCACCCGCCGAGGCGCCGGTATCGCTGGCACAGGTTGCCGAAATGGGCCTGGCCGCGATGATGGCCTCCGGAAAGGATGCGCGCGCCGCGATCATCGCCTGCTACGTCGCGATGGAGAGCGGTCTGGCGCAGGCCCGCGAGGTGGCGCCACTGATTTCCGACACCCCCTCGGAGGTGCTGGCGCGGGCCTTCGATCGCGGCGTCCTGCACGACGCCTCGGCCCGCGAACTGGTGACGCTGTTCGAGGAGGCCCGGTTCAGCCCGCATTCGATCCTGGAATGGCAGCGCATGCGTGCCGAACAACTGCTGCGCATCGTGCTGGCGGATCTGCAGGGGGCGCGGCTGTGACCCGGATGACGATCGTGGTCGGCGCGGTGGCGATGATCGCGTTGATCGAGCTGGTCGGTCTGAGCAACCAGCGTGAGATGTTGCCGCTGCTGGTCGGGGTGCCGGTGCTCGGCGCCCTGGCCCTGCTGCTGTGGTCGCTGGTCGAGCGCTCCCGGGCGCGGGACGGTGCCGACGACGACCACGACTTCGAGAACGGCCCGGCCGAAATGCTGAGCCGCTGGCACGCGCGGGCACAGATGCTCGCGACCCGCGCCGACGGCACCCGGGCCGATTGGGATCGCTATCTGCGCCCGCTGCTGGCCAAGGAGTTCGAACTGTCCAGCGGTCATCGGATCGCGAAGAACCGCAAGGCCACCGAGGCCGCCGGACGGCTGCAGTTCGGTCCGGAACTGTGGCGCTGGGTGGATCCGGCCAATTCGTCGCCGCGTGATCAGACCACGCGTGCGCCCGGCCGGGACGCCCTCGACGAGATTCTACGTCGCTTGCAGAGCATGTGAGCAGCTTGCCGAACAGGTGAAATGGGTTGGAACTAATGCGAGATCGGATATGACGACACCTTTGGATGTGACCATCAAACGCACCGATGCGGTGCTGCGGGAGATCGCCCGCGCCGTGGTCGGCAAGCGCGAAGAGCTGCAGCTGATCATGATCGCGGTGCTGTCGGGCGGCCACGTCCTGATCGAGGACCTACCGGGCCTCGGTAAGACACTCATCGCCAGATCCTTCGCCACCGCATTGGGATTGGACTTCACGCGCGTGCAGTTCACCCCGGATCTGCTGCCCGCGGATCTGATCGGCTCGACGATCTACGACATGGCCTCGGGCCGGTTCAACTTCCGGCGCGGGCCCGTATTCACGAATATGCTGCTCGCCGACGAGATCAACCGCACCCCGCCCAAGACACAGGCCGCGCTGCTCGAGGCGATGGCCGAGGGGCAGGTCAGCATCGACGGCGAAACCTTCCCGCTGCCACAGCCTTTCATCGTGCTGGCCACCGACAATCCGATCGAGTACGAGGGCACCTATCCGTTACCGGAGGCCCAGCTGGACCGATTCGCCATGCAGTTACGGCTGGGATATCTGTCGGAGAAGGACGAGACCCAGATGATCCGCCGCCGGCTCGAACGCGGCGCGGTCACCCCGCAGGTGGGGCAGGTGGTGGACGCGCAAGGCCTGGTCGAAATGCGGCAGGCGGTCGAATTCGTCACCGTCCACCCGGATGTGGTGACGTATGTGGTCGCGCTGGCCGCCGCCACCCGCGGTCACCCACAGGTCGAGGTCGGTGCGAGTCCGCGCGCCGAACTGGATCTGGTGCAGATGGCCCGCGCCCGGGCGCTGCTGCTGGGGCGCGACTACGTGATCCCGGAGGATGTGAAGGCGCTGGCGGTTCCGGCGATGGCGCACCGGATCACGCTGCGCCCGGAGATGTGGGTGCGCCGAATCCGCGGCGAGGACGTGATCTCCGAATTGCTGCGCCGACTGCCCGTACCGCGCGCGACGGTGACATGAGACATCGCGACACCACCTCGGCGAGCGAGGTCGATCTGCGCTGGCGGCCAGCACCACTGGTGTACATGCTGGCGGTGGCCGCCGCGGTCGCGCTGGTGCCGGCGATCATGCTGGATCGGTGGCAGCTGGCGGTCTTCGCGGCGCCGATGCTGGGCGTGCTGGCCACCGCGCCGATTCAATCGGCGCGCACCAGGGTTCAGGTCGACGGTGGCGGGATTCTGCGCTGCTTCGAATCCGAGGAGGTCGAGCTGCCGGTCGCCGCGTTCGTCGAACACGGGCACGCGCTGCTGCGCTGTCGTCCCGAGGAGGCGAGCGGGCTGGAGCTGCGGGTCGAGGAGTCCTCCGATTCCGGGCCCGCGCCGGCCGGTCTGCGGCTGGCGCTGTCGACCCAGCGCTGGGGCCGCTATCCGGTGACTGTCCGGCTGACGGCGTTGAGCCCGGCGGGGCTGGCCCAGGCCTCCGCGAGTGTCGCGGCCGGTGAGGTGTATGTGTACCCGATCGCCGATCCGCAGCGAATGCGATTGCCGCGCACCGAACTTCCGGAACGGATCGGCACCCATCTGACCCGCCGGCACGGGCCCGGCGTGGAGTACGCCGATATCCGCGCCTATGCGCCCGGCGACCAGTTGCGCATCGTCAACTGGCCGGTGAGCGCACGCCGCGGCCGCCTCTACGTCACCGAGCGGCTCACCAACCGGGCCGCGGATGTCGTTGTGCTGGTGGATACTTCGCTACAGGCTCCGGGTCCGGCCTCGGATTCGATGGAGCTGACCGTGCGCGGTGCGGCGCAGGTCGCGCAGACCGCGCTGCAGGCGGGCGACCGCACCGCCGTGGTGTGCCTGGGCCGCGCGCCGCGCTGGCTGCGGCCCGATATCGGGCGGCGCCAGTTCTATCGCATCGTCGACACGGTGCTCGGCGTGGGCGACGAGCACATCCCGAATGTCGGCACGCTGGCCCCGCATACGGCCGTGCCGATCGGCGCGATCGTGGTCGCGTTCTCGACCCTGCTCGACACCGAATTCGCGCTGGCCCTGATCGATCTGCGCAAGCGCGGCCACGCCGTGGTGGTTGTCGACGTGCTGCGCGGCACGCCGTTCAAGGACGGCCTGGATCCGACGCTGGCCCGGATGTGGCAGTTGGAACGCACCGCGATGTACCGCGATATGGGCACCGTCGGAGTGGATATCGTGGCCTGGCCCGACGGTGCCCGCCTCGACCAGGCGATGCGGCTGCTGCCCGACCATCGGCGCATGGTGCGGGTGAAGCGATGACGCGATTTCTGGCCGTACTGTCCGGGCTGCTGCTGACCACCGCGGTCGGCATCGTGCTGCCGTGGGCGGCGATTCCGGTTTTCGTCGCGGTGGTCGTCGGCTGGCGGTTCCGCACGGTGGCGGTGGTGGCGGTGCTGGTCGCCCTGGGTGCGCTGGCGTGGGCCGATACCGGTGCGCTGGCCGCCGCCGGGACGGGTCTGGTCGCGACCACCTATCTGCTCAACACCGCCACGCTGCACGCCCCGGCCGGTGTGGTTCCCACCACATTGCCGTCGGTCGTCGGGGCGCTCGGATTCGCGGCGGCGGCGGTGCTGGCGACGCTGATTCCGGGACGGCTGGCGTGGCTGCCGCTGCTGGCCCCGGTGCTGGTCATCGTGTTGTACGCGGCGATCGTGCAGGGCCTGATCGGGCACGACGACGCCCCGGATACCGCCGAACCGACGTAGTCGACCGAGCGTGATATACCCCACAACCAGGGTGTTTGCCCTACTACGCGATGTCGTGGTTTCCTACTACACCTTGTAGTCTGGTGGCATGTGGATTATCCCGATCATCGCCGTCATCTGTTCCGTCGCGATCGCCGGCCTGTTCGCCACCGGCTTCCCGGACTGACGCCGACAGGCCCCGCCCGGAACATCAGCGAACCGGGATAGAAGAAACCGCCCGACCGGCACTGCCGGTCGGGCGGTTCTTCGTTCGGTGGCCAGTCGCGCCGATCAGGCGGTGAAGCTCAGCCGCACGTCGCTCAGTACCGGGGCGTCCTCGCGTTCGACCACGGTCGCGCCGATGACGAGCTCGTCGCCCTCGCGCCAGATCCGCGACCGGATCGTCTCGCCCGGATACAGCACGCCGGCGAAGCGCGCCCGGAAGCCGGTCACCCGGCTCGCGTCCGAGTCCAGCACGGTATCGGTCGCGGTCTTGCAGACCAGGCCGTAGGTGCACAGGCCGTGCAGGATCGGGTTGGGAAAGCCTGCGGCACGGGCGAATTCGGGGTCCGAATGCAGCGGGTTGCGGTCACCGCACATGCGGTACAGCAGTGCCTGCTGCGGCAGCGTCGGCGTGAGGACCTCGAAATCCGGGGCCCGGTCGGGGAGCACGGCCTTGCTGCTCGGGCCGCGCTCACCACCGAAACCGCCCTCACCCTTGGCGAAGATGGAGGAGCGGGCCGTCCACAGCGGCTGCCCGTCGGATCCGGTGATCACGGTCTCGTGGGCGATCACCGCGGCCGAACCCTTGTCCCACACCTCGGTGATCCGGCCGGTGCTGCTCGCCTTGCCCTCGGCCGGAATCGGCCGGTGCACAACGATTTCCTGGCTGCCGTGCACGACCTTGGCCAGGTCGATCTCCACGCCCGGATAGCTCACCTTCGGTGGTTCGGTGACCCGCATCGTCGGTGCGACGGTCGCGAAGGTCGGCAGCACCTGCGGCTCCCGATCGTCCAGGTATCGCAGTTCGCCCGGGTCGGTCCAGCGGGTACCGGCGCTCAGGCCCAGGTGGTACAGCTGCACATCCGAGGGCGTCCAGGAGAACTCCTGGCTCGGAAGTTCCGCTCCGAGAGCGGTTTTCAGGTCGATAGGCATTGTGTGTTCCTTGTTCGCCGACGTATCACGAGTTCCGATCGAGGGCGTCCGGGATCCGATCCGATCGGCCGGACCACCCTCGATCGGCAGTGGTGTCGCGGACGCCGCCGCGGGTGGCCCGACCGCTCCCATGGTGCCGGGATCGGCCCGGGCCCCCGCTGCGGGTCCCGCTCACCGGTGCCTGCCTACTTGCTCGCCGCGCCGGTGGGGGCCTTCTCCGCGCGCGCCTTCTCGACGATATCCATGACCGCCAGATAGCCGAAGGTCAGCGCGGGCCCGATGGTCGCGCCGGGGCCGGCGTAGGTATGGCCCATCACCGGGGTCGAGGAGTTGCCGGAGGCGTAGAGCCCCTCGATCACGGTGCCGTCCGCGCGCAGCACCCGCGCCGCGGTGTCGGTGACCAGACCGCCCTTGGTGCCCAGGTCGCCGGGCACGATCTTGGCGGCGTAGAACGGGCCCTGCACCAGGGCCGCCAGACACGGGTTCGGCTTCACGGTCGGATCGCCGTAGTAGCGGTCGTAGTGACTCTTGCCGCGGCCGAAGTCCTCGTCCACGCCCTTCTCCGCGAAGGCGTTGAAACGGGCGACGGTGGCGGCGAGATTGTCCGCCGGCACGCCGAGACGCTGGGCCAGCTCCTCGAGGGTGTCGGCCTTGACGATGTTGTCGTTTTCCATCCAGCGGGACGGAAAGCGCTGGCCCGGCTGCAGCCCGGCGAAGATGTAGCGGTTGCGGTAGCGCTGGTCGAACACCAGCCAGGCGGGGATGTTCTCGCCCGGACCGTCGCCCTGACCCCATTTGCCGCCGTACATGGTGTGCACGGCCTCGACGTAAGGAGCGGACTCATTACCGAATCGCTTACCGTCGGCGTTCACCATGATCGCGCCGGGCAGATTGCGCTCGGCCAGCGCGAACCACGGCTTGCCACCCTTGAAAATGGTCGGCCCCCACCAGGAGTCCTCCATGAACCCGATATCGCCGCCGACCTCCATACCGGCCCGGATGCCGTCACCGGTGTTGGCCGCCGCGCCCGTGGTCCACTCGGTGGTGATGGGCTTGCGCTGGTACTGCTCGCGCATCTCGGCGTTGTGCTCGAAACCGCCGGTGCCCAGCACCACGCCGTAGCGGGCCTTGAAGATCGTCGGCTCGCCGTCGACGGTCGCCTCCACGCCGACGACCCGGCCGTCTTCGGTGATCAGCTTGGTCAGGGGAGTGTTGAGCAGCACCGGGACATTCGCGTCCTGCAGGCCCTTGCGCATGGCCGCGATGATGGCCTGGCCCATACCCACGATCTGCTTGCCGGTGAATTTCGCCAGGTAGGTGCGGGCGCCGACCCGCATGGCGCGCATCATGCCCTTCGGATGCCGCTTGATCAGGTTCAGGCGCACGAAGTCGGTCTGCATGACGACGACGTTGAGCGGGGCCTTGGCGTAGGGCGGTTCCAGATTCGCGGCCTCGGCGCCGAGCGTCTTCAGATTGAACGGCTTCGGCTCGCAGGAGCGGCCGGAGCCCAGGCCGCCGGGGGCCTCGGGGTGGTAGTCGGAGTAGCCCGGCACCCAGGTCATCTTCAGCGGGGAGTGATCGAGGACGAAGTCGAATGCCTCGGCACCGCGGTCGATGTAGGTGTCGATCTTCTCCTTCGGCACCACGTCACCGATGATGCTGTGCAGGTAGCGGCGGGCTTCCTCCCGGTCGTCGGGCCGGCCGGACGCCTTGAGCGCCTTGTTGCCCGGGATCCACACACCGCCACCACTACGCGCGGTCGAACCGCCGTAGTGCGCGGCCTTCTCGATGAGCACCGCGCGCAGTCCGTGGTGCGCGGCGGCGAGGGCGGCGGTCATTCCGGCGGCGCCGCTGCCGACCACCACCACGTCGTATTCCCGATCAGTCATGTAGAACACGTTATAGAATCGGATCAGGTTCGGTCTATATTGGTCTGGCAGATGGGACTGCTGACACGAGAAAATGCAGGAAAACTCGTTTCAGTTTGTATCCCGTTCACCGGCTGGTCCCCAGACCGAGCGCCCCAATGGAAGGAACAAGCGTGCTGTCCGACGCGGTACGGAATGAACTGGCCGCGGAGCTCGCGGTCGCCGAACGAGACCGGGTGCCGATCGATCCGCTGGTCACGCGGTACGCGGCGATCGACGTGGTCGACGCCTACGAGATCCAGCTCATCAACATCCGGCAGCGGCTGGCCGACGGCGCGAAGGTGGTCGGTCACAAGGTCGGGCTCTCCTCGAAGGCCATGCAGGAGATGATGGGCGTCGACGAACCCGACTACGGCCATCTGCTCGCCGATATGCAGGTGTTCGAGGACGTTCCGGTCGACACGTCGAAGTACCTGTTCCCGCGCGTCGAGGTCGAGGTCGGTTTCGTGCTCGGCGCGGATCTGCCGGGTGAGGAGTGCACCGAGGCCGACGTGCTGGCCGCGACGGTCGCCTATGCCCCCGCGATCGAGCTGATCGACACCCGCATCAAGAACTGGAATATCGCGTTGTGCGACACCATCGCCGACAATGCGTCTTCGGCCGGCTGGGTGCTCGGGCCGGAGCGGGTGGCGCCGGATGCGCTGGACATCAAGGCCATCGACGCGACTCTGACCCGCAACGGCGAGGTCGTCGCGCAGGGCCGCAGCGACGCGGTGCTCGATGATCCGACCATCGCGGTGGCCTGGCTGGCCCGCAAGGTCGCCTCGTTCGGGGTGCGGCTGAAGGCCGGCGACATCGTGCTGCCGGGTTCGTGCACCCGCGCCATCGACGCCCGTCCGGGTGACGACTTCCATGCCGAGTTCGCTGGACTCGGTTCCGTCCGTTTGACATTCAGCTGAGGGAGATCAAGTGCCTAGCAACGGGAAGGTTACAGCCGCGATCGTCGGCTCCGGCAACATCAGCACCGATCTGCTGTACAAGCTGCTGCGGTCGGAGCGGATCGAGCCGCGCTGGATGATCGGTATCGATCCGGACAGTGAGGGTCTGAAGCGGGCCCGCGGGCTGGGTCTGGAGACCTCGCACGAGGGCGCCGACTGGCTGCTCGCGCTGCCGGAGAAGCCCGACATGCTGTTCGAGGCCACCTCGGCCTACGTGCATCGCGAATACGCGCCGAAGTACGAGGCGGCCGGTATCCGCGCGGTGGATCTCACCCCCGCCGCGGTCGGCCCGGCGGTCGTGCCGCCGGTGAACCTCGGCGCGAATATCGACACCCCGAACGTCAACATGATCACCTGCGGTGGGCAGGCGACGATTCCGATCGTCGCGGCCGTTTCGCGCGTGGTCGAGGTGCCCTACGCCGAGATCGTCGCCTCGGTTTCCTCGGTCTCGGCCGGGCCCGGCACCCGCGCGAACATCGACGAGTTCACCAAGACCACCAGCAAGGGTGTGGAGACCATCGGTGGCGCCAAGCGCGGTAAGGCGATCATCATCCTCAACCCGGCCGAGCCGCCGATGATCATGCGCGACACCATCTTCGCCGCCATTCCCGAGGATGCGGACACCGATGCGATCAGCGAATCCATCCACCGGATGGTCGCCGACATCCAGGAGTACGTGCCCGGCTACCGGCTGCTCAACGAACCGCAGTTCGACGAGCCGAGCGTGATTTCCGGTGGGATGGCGAAGGTTTCGGTCTTCGTGGAGGTCGAGGGCGCGGGCGACTTCCTGCCGCCCTACGCCGGCAACCTCGACATCATGACCGCCGCCGCCACCCGGGTGGGCGAGGTCATGGCCGAACAGATCCTCACGGCTCGGGTCTAGGAGGGACCAGATCATGAACTACGTATTGCAGCCGTTCTCCCAGGAACTCGACGTCCGCGTCACCGACACCTCGCTGCGCGACGGTTCCCATCACAAGCGCCACCAGTTCACCGCCACCGAGGTGCGCGATATCGTCGCGGCCGTCGACGCCGCGGGTGTGCCGGTGATCGAGGTGACCCACGGTGACGGCCTCGGCGGTTCCTCGTTCAACTACGGGTTCTCCAAAACCCCTGAGCAGGAACTGATCACGATCGCGGCGCAGACCGCGAAACAGGCCAAGATCGCGGTCCTCATGCTGCCCGGCGTGGGCGTCAAGGAGGACATCAAGATCTCCCAGGACAACGGCGCGTCCATCGTCCGCATCGCCACCCACTGCACCGAGGCCGACGTCTCGATCCAGCACTTCGGCTATGCCCGCGACCTCGGCATGGAAACCGTCGGCTTCCTGATGATGTCGCATTCGCAGCCGCCGGAGGTGCTCGCCAAGCAGGCGCGCATCATGGCCGACGCCGGATGCCAGTGCGTCTACGTCGTGGACTCCGCGGGTGCGCTGGTACTGGATCAGGTGTCCGACCGCATCGCCGCGGTCGCCGCCGAACTCGGCGACGACGCCCAGGTCGGCTTCCACGGCCACGAGAACCTCGACCTCGCGGTCGCCAACTCGATCTACGCGGTGAAGGCCGGCGCCAAGCAGATCGACGGCAGCGCACGGCGTTTCGGCGCCGGTGCGGGCAACACCCCGGTCGAGGCGTTCGTCGGCGTCGCCGACAAGATCGGCATCAAGACCGGTATCGACTTCTTCGCCATCGCCGATGCCGCCGAGGACGTCGTGCGCCCGGCCATGCCGCAGGAATGCCTGCTCGACCGCCAGGCCCTGATGATGGGCTACGCGGGCGTGTACTCGAGTTTCCTCAAGCACGCCGAGCGCCAAGCCGAACGCTACGGCGTCTCGGCGGCCGAAATGCTGGTGCGCGCCGGTAAGCGCAAGCTGGTCGGCGGCCAGGAGGATCAGCTGATCGACATCGCGCTGGAACTGCAGCGGGAAAAGCAGGGCGCCTCCGCCTGACCATGTCGAAACGACGGGCCGCGAACGGTATTCGTTCGCGGCCCTTTCGCGTTCGGGCGAGCGTCCCACGGTGGTGAATTCACCGGGGGTATGCGGCCGGATGGTGAACGGCAGTTTCGAGGTGACCGTGTGTTAACGCGCGGGTTCTTCCACGCGATCCGAATACGGGTCTGGGAAGCGCTGTACTCTTGCGCGGCAAGCAATTCTGCTCTCGATCATCCGCGCGGACGAAAACATAGGAGTTGCTGTGAACATACGAGCGTTGATCGGCGGATCTGTTGCCGCAGTGGCGATTTCGATGGCCGGTGGGGCGGTGGCGGATGCGCAACCGTTCGTCGCCGCGAACGGGCCCACGGTGCAGAACCCGGCCGATTATCTGGTGGGCGACACGGTGTATTTCAGTGCCGGGTACGCCAATTGCTCGATGCACCCCAACGGTGACGTCGGCTGTGACATCAGCCCCGGAGTCGCCACTCTGTTCGGAATTCCCATCAGCAATGTCGCCATCGACCTGCCGTTCCTCCCGGCGCATCCGACCTTCGGCCTGACCGGCCCGCTGGGTCGCGCCGGCAGCCGATCCATCGACTCGGGGCCCGCCTCCGACGGCTACGACTACGGCGGCGTCATCAATTACGGCGGCGCCACCTGCAGTGCCGGTGGTCGCGGTGCGGTGCAGTGCAGCTCGAAGGGGCACACCTTCAACTTCGGCTGGTCGGGCACCAACCTCAGCTGATACCGGCACGGATTCGGCGCAGCGGGCCGCGAAGGGGGGAGCGTGCGCGGCCCGCGGTCGGCTGCACAGCTTCCCTGAGCCTTGCCGGTGTGCGTTCCGTCGCGATGCGCGGGTCACTGTGCTCGCCGGCACGCTGCCGACCGGCGAGGGGAGGTCGCCCCGGCCACCGCGCCGGCACGGCGGTGCGCCGGCGGCTCGTGATGCTCGACGAAGCCGGGCACCGTCACGGAATCCGGCTCGAGGATCTGGTGCTCGGCGCCGCAGCCTACGCAGGCGGTCGAGAAACCCTCGCGGAACCAGCCGGTTGATACACTCGTGTATCCATATGTCCAGGGAGAGGAAGCGCTCGTGACGTCTCTCGGTGCCCGGCGTTCGTCCGAGCCCGGACACGGCCGCGCGCGGGCACGTCGCGGCGACTCGACCGCCGAATCGGTGCCGGCCGGCGGAGCTCTCCCATCCGTGGACGATGCCGCCGGGGCGAGCGGCGCGTCACGGCGCGAACCGCGAATGACCAAGCGGCGGGCCGAGACTCGGCAACGGTTGCTCGACGCCGCGTTCGACGCGTTCGCCGAAGAGGGGTTCGGCCGGTGCACGGTCGAGCAGATCTGTGAGCGCGCCGGATTCACCCGCGGGGCGTTCTACTCGAACTTCAGCTCGCTGGAGGAACTGTTCCTGGCGATGTGGGAGTTGCGGTCGGCCGAGATGCTGCGCGAACTGACGGGAGTTCTGGAGTCGGAGTCCGGCGCCGATGTCCACGATCTGCGCGCCGGTGTGGAGCGGGTGCTGCGGGCGGTTCCGCTGGACGACAAGTGGTTTCGCATCACCGCCGAATTCACCGCCCACGCCCTGCGCAACCCGTCGCTGCGGCGGGTCATGGTCGCGCGGGAGAACGCGATCGTCGCGGCCCTGCTGCCGGTCCTGGAGGCGCTGCTCAACCGCGCCGGACGCACTGTCACCGACCGCGAGGGCCTCGGCCGCGCGGTGGTCGCGGTCCACGACGGCACCTCGCAGCAGTGCCTGCTCGAACCCGGCGACGCCGCGGTCCGCGAGCAACGCACGACCCTGTTCGCCCACGTCGCGATGGCCTACAGCGCGGCCCGGGACCTGTGATGCGCCCCCATGGTCGGCGTCGACGAGAAGACGCGCGCCGGGTCGTCGGGCGGCCGGGCAGGCGGTAGCAGGGCGTGTGACCACGCCGCCGGGTGCGCGGTATCGCTCCCGACCGCGCAGAATCCGCAAGCAACCGATTACCCCGCAGGAGGCGACGATGTCCGAACGACCCGCGCTGGCCGAGGCACTGGATCTGCAACCGCATCCCGAAGGCGGCTGGTTCCGCGAAACCTACCGCAGCCCGGTCGAATTCGAGCCGGACGGCTACGACGGCCCGCGCGCGTCCGCCACCGCCATCCACTTCCTGCTGCTGCCGCACGAGAAGTCCGCGCCGCATACCGTGCGCTCGGACGAGATCTGGTTGTGGCAGCGCGGTGGCCCGCTACTGCTGAACATCGGCGGCGACGAAGTGATTCTCGGCCCGGACGTCGAACGGGGCCAACTTCTGCAGGCCGTGGTGCCCGCCGGTGTCAGCCAGGCCGCACGCCCGGCCGGTGACGACTACGTGCTGGTGAGCTGCGTGGTCGCGCCCGGATTCGATTTCGCGGACTTCCGGCTGGACTGATCGCCGGGGTGAACAAATCGTGCAAACCTCGCTGATTCGGCGCGATTTCCGCCTTTCGCGCGGAGGTTTGCACGAATAGTTCAGGCCCGCCCACCGTATCCCTGTCGAATACGGTGGGCGGGCCCGAGCAACACGCCTGCTTACTCGTCGATCGCCAGCATGCCCTCATCGATCGCATACTGGATCGACTTCTCCAGGTCCGGGCACGGATCCGGCCGCCCCGGCCCGGCCAGTTTCGCGAAGACCGGGCAGTGTTCGGCCGGGCTGACCGTCCACTGCACCGAACGCTGGTGCGAGGAGGACTTGCGGACCAGGACTTCCACTCCGCATGCCCGGCAGCCCACCGGCGTCAGGCCGTCTTCGAGATAGCGCTGCCTGTCGACGACCGTCTGGGCACGCACCTGTTCCCGGCGTTCCGGGCGGTCCGCGAAATCGGGTGCTTTGGCCCAGGAGACCATCAGGCACCCGCCTCCTGCTTGACGGCAGGGTCCTGCTGTGCCGCGTCCTCTTCCTTCTTGCGCCGCAGATTCTCGGCGACCTCGGCCTCCCAGTGCTCGTTGGCCTTGGTGGTGTCGACCTCGAATTCGAAGCGCTGCACCATCTTCGGGTCGATATCGGCGACGTCGACGTAGAACTGGTCGTACCAGCGGCGCAGCTGGTAGACCGGGCCGTCCTCCTCGCAGAGCAGCGGGTTGTCGATCTTGGACTTGTGCTTCCAGATCTCCACGTCCTGCAGGAAGCCGTCACCGAAGAAGTCGGTCATGGACTTGGCCAGCTTCTCCGCCGTCTCGTCGTCGATGCCCTTGGGCTTCTCGACCGACAGGCCGTACTGCAGCACGAACGAATCCTGCGTCACCGGGTAGTGGCAGTTGATCAGCTGGACCTTGATCTGGTAACCGCCGTAGATATTGGTCAGCGGGTTGATCATGTAGGACGGGCCGAAGTAGGACGCCTCCGACTTCAGCAGCGTCTCCCCGCCGTACTTGGCGGCCATGCCGATGTCCGGACGGCCCTTCGTCTCGAGGAACTGCGTGGCCACGTGGCCTTCGAAGACGTTCTTGAAGTACGTCGGGAAGGCGAAGTGGATGTAGAAGAAGTGGGCCATGTCCACCACGTTGTCCACGATCTCGCGGCAGTTGGCGCCCTCGATCAGCATGGTGTTCCAGGTGAACGGGGTCCAGTCGTTGTTGCGCTCTTCGACCGGGTTGCCGTCGGCGTCGGTGTAGGGCCCCTCGATATAGGGGATGGTGACCTCGTCCGGCGGCGGATTGCCCTCGTGGTCGTGCCAGACGTAGAGCTGGCCGTTGCGCTCGAGGGTGGTCCAGGCGCGGGTGCGGGCCAGCGGCGGCACGCGCCGCGCGTACGGGATCGAGGTGCAGCGGCCGTTGCCGCCCCAGCGCCAGTCGTGGAACGGGCACGCGATGGAGTCGCCCTTGATCTCGCCCATGCTGAGATCGCCGCCGAGGTGGCGGCAGTAGGCGTCGAGCACCTTCAGCTCGTCGTTGCTGTCGGCCCACACCACGAGTTTGGTGCCGAAAGCCTGCACGGCATGTGGCTTACCGTCGCGAAACGTCTCGGCCAGGCCCAGGCAATGCCAGCCCCGCGCGTACCGCGTCGGTGTCGAGCCGACGTCGATCTCGCGGACCTTCCCGCTCCGCTGTGCGGTTTCTGCCATCGTCATCCCTCCTCTGGAAGTACTAGAACACGTTACAAAATTGAGCGGCCCAGCGCCAGCTATTCCGTTGACTACCAGGCAAAGGTGTTCGTTATGGGACAATGAACACCCGTTCTCGACATAAATAAGAACGTGTTCTAGTCTCAAGACAAGTATCGGTTCCGCAGAACGGAATGCGACCGATACACCCGTTCCGATTTCGACCAGGCAGGAGCAGCCCCCGAGATGACGCAAGAAGTAACCGAGCGGGTCGAAGCACTGTTGCCGAAGCTGCGCGAACAAGCGCAGGAGGCAGAAGATCTGCGCCGCATCCCAGACGAGACCATGAAGGCGCTGCAAGAGACCGGTTTCTTCAAGCTGCTGCAGCCGCGCCAGTGGGGCGGATACGCCGCCGACCCGGTCGTGTTCTACGACACCGTGCGCAAGATCGCCAGCGCCTGCGGTTCCACCGGCTGGGTGGCCGGCATCATCGGCGTGCACAACTGGCATCTGGCGCTGTTCGACCAGCAGGCGCAAGGGGAGGTCTGGGGCGAGGACACCCAGGTCCGCATCTCCTCCTCCTACGCCCCGATGGGCGCCGGCGTGGTGACCGAGAGCGGCGACGGCTACATCGTCAACGGCTCCTGGGCCTGGTCGTCGGGTAGCGATCACGCCACCTGGACCTTCGTCGGTGGTCCGGTGATCAAGGACGGGAAGCCGGTCGACTTCGGCAGCTTCCTGGTTCCGCGCACCGACTACCGCATCGACGACGTGTGGAATGTGGTGGGCCTCAAGGGCACCGGCTCCAACACCCTGGTGCTGGAGAACGTCTTCGTGCCGCGGCACCGCTTCCTCAGTTACAAGAGCATGAACGACCTGACCGCGCCCGGTCTGCAGCAGAACACGGACCCGGTCTACAAGATGCCGTGGGGCACCATCCATCCCACCACCATCTCCACGCCGATCGTCGGCATGGCCTACGGTGCGCTGGACGCGCACGTGGAGCATCAGGGCAAGCGCCTGCGCGCGGCCTACGCCGGGGAGAAGGCCAAGGACGACCCGTTCGCCAAGGTGCGCATCGCCGAGGCCGCCAGCGATATCGACGCCGCGTGGCGGCAGCTGTCGGGCAATGTCGCCGACGAGTACAAGCTGCTGGTCGCCGGCGAGGAGATTCCGTTCGACCTGCGCGTGGCGGCCCGTCGCGATCAGGTTCGCGCCACCGGCCGGGCCATCGCCTCGATCGACAAGCTGTTCGAGAGCTCGGGTGCGACCGCGCTCGCGAACGGCACTCCGCTGCAGCGTTTCTGGCGCGACGCACACGCCGGCCGCGTGCACGCCGCCAACGATCCCGAGCGCGCCTACATGATGTACGGCACCCACGCGTTCGGCCTGCCGGTCACCGACGGGATGGTGTGATGACCGCCGTCTCCGAGTTGACCTACGAGTCCACCTCGAAGTTCGCCCAGGTCCGCCCGGATCTGAAGCTGCACTATCACGAGGCCGGCGAGGGCAACGGTCCCACCATCGTGCTGCTGCACGGCGGTGGCCCGGGCGCTTCGTCGTGGTCGAACTTCGCGCGCAACATTCCGGTGCTGGCGCGGCACTTCCACGTGCTGGCGGTGGATCAGCCGGGCTTCGGGCAGTCGGACAAGCCGACCGACCACCCGCAGTACTTCGTGCACAGCGCCTCGGCGCTGAAGGATCTGCTCGACACCCTCGGCATCACCGAACGCGTTCACCTGCTGGGCAATTCGCTCGGCGGCGGCGCGGCGGTGCGCTTCGCGCTCGACTATCCGGACCGGGCCGGCAAGCTGGTTCTGATGGGTCCCGGCGGACTGAGCACCAACCTGTTCGCGCCGGATCCCACCGAGGGCGTCAAGGCGCTGGGCAAGTTCAACGTCGAGCCCACCCGCGACAATCTGGAGAAGTTCCTGCGGATCATGGTCTTCGACCAGTCGCTGATCACGCCGGAACTGCTCGACGAGCGCTTCGCCTCGGCCGGCACGCCCGAAGCGCTGGCCGCGACCCGCGCGATGGGTAAGTCGTTCGCCAGTGCGGATTTCGAGAAGGGCATGCTGTGGCGGGAGGCGTACAAGTTGCGCCAGCCGGTGCTGCTCATCTGGGGCCGTGAGGACCGGGTGAATCCGCTCGACGGTGCCCTGGTGGCGCTGAAGACCATCCCGCGCGCGCAACTGCACGTGTTCGGCGGGTGCGGACACTGGGCGCAGCTGGAGAAGTTCGACGAATTCAACCGGCTGGCAACCGATTTCCTCTTCGGTGTGAAGGAGGCACGATGACCTACCATTGCGCAGCCGGTCATCGGGCCGATCGGGTGCGGGTGTCCCGCAAAGCGAAGGAGGCACGATGAGTATTCGTGCGCTCGGGTACATGCGCATCGAGGCGACCGACGTGGCCGCCTGGCGCGAGTACGGGCTCAAGGTGCTCGGCATGATGGAGGCCGACGGACCCGACCCGGATGCCCTCTATCTGCGGATGGACGATTTTCCCGCCCGCCTGGTGATCGTGCCGGGTGAGCAGGACCGCCTGCAGGTCTCGGGCTGGGAGGTCACCGATGCCCCAGGGCTGCAACGGCTTCGGGAGACGCTGACCAAGGCCGACGTCGCCTTCGACGAGGGCACCAAGGACGAGCTCGCGGAGCGGCGCGTCGAGGGCATGATCCGCTTCCAGGACCCCTCCGGCAATACGCTCGAGGCGTTCTACGGCGCCCAGTACCTTGCCCGGCGTTTCGTCAGCCCCTACGGTCACAAGTTCGTCACCGCCGAACAGGGCCTGGGACACGTCGTGCTGACCTGCTCCGACGATGCCGAAGCGCAGGCGTTCTATCAGGACGTCCTGGGGTTCCGGCTGCGCGATTCGATGCGGCTGCCACCGCAGGTCGTCGGCCGGCCCGCCGACGGTGACCCGGCGTGGCTGCGCTTCTACGGCTGCAATCCGCGCCACCACGCGCTGGCGTTCCTGCCGCTGCCGAATCCGACCGGCATCGTGCACCTCATGGTCGAGGTGGAGAATTCCGACGACGTCGGTCTCTGCCTGGATCGCGCGCTGCGCAAGAAGGTCAAGATGTCGGCCACCCTCGGCCGCCACATCAACGACAAGATGTTGTCGTTCTACATGAAGACCCCCGGCGGATTCGACATCGAATTCGGCTGTGAGGGTTTGGAAGTCGATGACCACTCCTGGATCGCGCGGGAATCCACCGCGGTGAGCCTGTGGGGTCACGACTTCACGGTGGGATTCAAGTAGCGAAGCGCGGAGAGGGCGACAACCATGACCGCCACGGGCGAATACCCGGAGATCGACGGCCGGCAGTTCCGGAATGTGCTGGGACAGTTCTGCACCGGCATCACGGTGATCACCACCTTCACCGAGGCCGAGGACGCCGAGCGGGCGCCGATCGGTTTCGCCTGTCAGTCCTTCGCCGCCCTCTCCCTCGACCCGCCGCTGGTACTGTTCTGCCCCACCAAAGGGTCGCGGTCCTGGGCCGCGATCGAGCAGTCGGGACGGTTCTGCGTGAACGTCCTGGCCGAGGAGCAGCAAAAGGTGTGTGCCCGCTTCGGTTCCCGCGAACCCGACAAGTTCGCCGGAATCGGCTGGAGCACTTCGGATCTGGGACTTCCGGTCCTGGGCGACGCGCTGGCCACGATCCAGTGCACGGTGGACAGCGTCGTCGACGGCGGCGATCACTACATCGTGATCGGCCGGGTACTGGCCCTGTCGGAGTCCACGGACTCCGGCAGGCCGCTTCTCTTCTACCGCGGCCAGTACACCGCCATCGAACCCGAGAAGACCACCCCGGCCCCCTGGCGGGCCGACCTCGAGCACTTCCTCACCACGACCACCCTGGATACCTGGTTGTAGATCTCGCGAACACAGAACGAGGGCGGTCACCTTTCGCGGTGGCCGCCCTCCGCTGTTTCGCGCGGCCGAGGCCGTAGTGGGCCCGCACGTCGGCGTAGCACGGTGACAGTTCGGTCATGGTGACCTCCGATGGTCGGCGCGGACGGGCTCGGATTCGTCAGGCGCTGCCGTGTCCGGTGGGTGCGTTGACCGTGACCGGATCGGTCAGCATGCTGGTGATCGTCGCGGTGTGAGTTCTGTCGATCGGGGCAGTGTGTGGATATCTTGAGTGAGACGGTGGCGGCTGTGCGAACCGGAATGCCCGCCTCGGGCCTGTTCGTGCGGCACGCGCCGTGGGGAAGGCGGTATCCGCTGGTCCCGGGCGCCGGTTTCCATATCGTGCTGCAGGGCGAATGCTGGTTGCTGGCACCGGATTCGGAGCCGGTGCGGATGGGGCCCGGCGATGTGTTGTTCATGCCCCGTGGTGCCGCGCATGTGATCGCGGACAGTCCGCACAGTGCGATCACCGAGGTGGCGACCCCCGGAGAGCCGCGTGAGATTACCGGGCCGGGATCACGGACCACCCTGTTGTGCGGGGCATACGAGGTCAGCCGGAGTCGTCGTCATCCGCTGCTGGACCAACTGCCCGACTTCCTGCACCTACCCGCCGATCCGGACCGCTACCCGGCCCTGCGTGCCGCGGTGGATCTGCTCGTCGGCGAGCTCACCGAACCGCGGCCGGGCACCGACGCCGCCGTACCCGCGCTGTTGGATACGCTGCTGTTGTTCGTCCTGCGCTCCTGGTACGAGCAGGCCGAAACCTCGGGGTGGGCGGGCGCTTTCGCCGATCCGGCGGTGTCGGCCGCGCTGCGCTCCATCCACGCCGACCCCGCGCGAGCCTGGACCGTGCCCGAGCTGAGCGCGATGGCGGGAGTATCTCGCGCCACCCTGGCCCGCCGATTCGCCGCGACCGTGGGTGAAGCGCCGCTGGCGTATCTGACCCGCTGGCGCATGCTCACCGCCGCACGCCTGCTGCGCGAGACGGACCTGCCGATCGCGGCGATCGCGCACCGGGTCGGCTACGGCTCCGAATTCGCCTTCGCCAAGGCGTTCAAGCGCGAGTACACCCTCGCGCCCGGGCGTTATCGCCGCGCCGAGGAGTTGCCGCCCGTCCTCGCGGTGTGAGGAGGCCGAATGCGTCCGGAAAACCCTGTGCCGCTGGGCCGGAGGTAGCGCCGTGATTCAGCTGAACGGGGTCGAGTGTTCCTGCCGGACCCCGTCCACGTACAGCTCGACCTTCTCGTTGTAGAAGCAGACCAGCCCGGCGACCTTCTGACTCTCCGGCAGGGGCGTGCGGTAGTACCAGACCAGATCGGGATAGTCGGTGTCGCCGACGCGGATGTTGTAGTACTCGGCGGTGCCCTTGTAGGGGCAGCTCGTCGTGGTGGCCGAGGGCGTGAGCAGATCCATCCGCACATCGGTCAGCGGCAGGTAATAGCGCGGGACGAGACCGGTCTCGTAGAGAATGTGCGGCGAATTCGATTCCGCCACAACCTCTCCGCCGATCTCCACCCGCACCGTGCGGGAACTGGCGAGGATGTCGACGCGCGTATAGGGATTGCGCGGATGGACGTAGATCGGCTCGTCCTCCTCGAACCACCGGTCCATCTGTTCCCAGTCCAAGCGGATGTGCTCGCGCAACTCCGGGATCGGCGACTCCGGATAGCGAAGGGCCGCAGCAGGTCTGGTGCTTCCGCCGATCACCACGTCGTAGATGTCGCCCTCGCCGCGACTGGTGGAATGTTTGGTCGATCCGGTCGCGACCAGTTCCGCGCGAACGTCCTCGGCCGGCACATAGTAGGTGGGATAGTAGGGACTCTCCCAGACCAGCAGCGGACGGATGGTATCCGCGACGACCTGCCCGTCCACATAGGCCCGAATCCGCCGATGCCCCGCCTCGGTCCGTACCCGCCCCCGATTCGTCTCGGTCATCTCACCACGGTACGCGCGGAAGGTGACAACCCCGGGTAAGTGGTCGACGGGGCACCGGCCCGCAGCGATGTGCCCGAACTTTTCGTGCAAACCTTGGCGGAAATGCGAGGAAACTGCCCAGAACGGCTGGGTTTGCACGATTTGTTCACCGCTACCCGACGCACGAGCGACAACTGGCCGTGGACAGGAAAAGGCCGGAATCCCCTGCGGGTTTCGCGAGGGGATTCCGGCTCACCGCCGTTGCGGTCAGAGAAGGGGTACCGCAGCGGAGGGTGCCGTCGGGGCGAGGGGGTGGGTCGCCCGCGACGACGAGTTCGGTCAGTCGTCGCCGACGGTGATCGCTTCGGCTTCGGCCGGGCTGTGTTCGGCCGGGTCGTGGTCGTCCACGTGGGACAGGGCCGACCGGCCGCCGAGCAGTACCAGCACGCCGACCGCGGTACACGCGGCGCCGACCCAGAACGGGAGGGCCATCTGATGTTCGCCGAGCTTGCCGGCCAGATACGGGGCGGCGGCGCCACCGACGAAGCGGACGAAGCTGTAGGCGGCCGATGCGGTGGAGCGTTCCACCGGGGCGGAGATCATCACGGCCTCGGTGATGAGGGTGTTGTTCACGCCGAGGAACAGGCCCGCCAGTACGGTGCCCACGATCAGCACGGGCTTGTGGTCGGCCCAGATCGCCATGGCGGCCAGATCGGCGGCGAACAGCGCCAGCGCCGTCGCGATCATCGGGACGGTGCCGAACATGCGCTGCAGTCGCGGCGCGAACACCACCGACGCCAGCGCCAGCAGCAGACCCCAGCCGAAGAAGATGAACCCGATCGAATAGGTACCCATGTTCAGCGGGAACGGGGTGTAGGCCAGCAGCGTGAAGAAGCCGTAGTTGTAGAGCAGCGCGGTGATGCTGACGAGCAACAGTCCGCGGTGTCGTAAAGCCTTGAACGGGGCCGTGATCGAGGTGTGGTGGGCCGGTTTCGGCATCTCCGGCAGCAGCACGACGATCGCGACGAACGCGACCGCCATCAGGACGGCGACGCCGAAGAACGGTGCGCGCCAGCTGAATCCGCCCAGGAACCCGCCGACCAGCGGTCCGGCGGCGATACCGATGCCCAGTGCCGCCTCGTACAGGATGATGGCGCGGGCGACCCCGCCGCTGGCCGCGCCCACGATGGTGGCCAACGCGGTCGCGATGAACAGCGCGTTACCCAGTCCCCATCCGGCGCGGAACCCGACGATCTGCCCGACCGTGCCCGACGATCCGGCCAGCGCGGCGAACACGACGATGATGGCCAGGCCGGCGAGCAGCGTCTTCTTGGCGCCGAAACGGCTCGACACCACGCCGGTGATCAGCATCGCGACACCGGTGACCAGCATGTAACTGGTGAACAGCAGGGTGACCTGAGAGGGTGACGCGTGCAGTTGTTCGCCGATCGGTTTCAGGATCGGATCCACCAGGCCGATACCCATGAAGGCGATGACCGAGGCGAAAGCTACTGCCCATACCGATTTGGGCTGCTTGGTCTTCGGAGTGGTCGTCGCCTCGGTCGCGGTCGGTGATGAGAGAGTGGTGCTCATCAACGCTCCTACTTCGAGACAGTGTGTGGTGCAGCCGATTTCAGGGCTTCGAGGAGATCGGTCAGCTCACTTTCGAGGTGGCTGAGCCGGTCGATGCCGAAGTCGGGCAACCGGGCCGCGAGGGCGGTGCCGAACGCGCGACGGGACACGGACAGCTGTTCGCGTCCCGCCGGCGTCAGCTCGACGACCACTGCTCTGGAGTCGTCGGGGTCTTTGGTGCGGGCCGCGAGTCCGGCGGCTGTCAGCCGGCCGATCAGCGCCGTTGCCGAGGGCTGGGAGCAACCGTCGATCTCCGCGAATTCGCTGATTCGCAGCGGACCGTGCTCTTCGAGCGTGGACAGCGCCCGCACCATCGCGCGCGGGAGCGCTCGGGTTCCCAGCGTGCCTGCCAGTCGAGTGAGCCGCGCGGCGGTGACGGCGATGTCGACCATGAGCACCTCGGCCGGATCCGGGGCGGAGACCGAGCTCCGGACCGGATCGGGGAGGGTGGGCGACTCGTTCGACTGCACGAGAATTATGTTACATAAGCTAACTATGTATGTACATAGCCTAACTATCTATTTCCGCGTGACGTCGCGCACAGCTCGTTTCGGCAGGTCGGCGACAGTGGTGGCAGAGTCGGACGGCCGGGTCGCGAACACGACTCGACCCCGCGACCGTAGGGGCGCGGGGTCGGAGTACGCGAATACGGCCGCGTGGATTGTCGGTCGGATCAGGCGGGTCGGGCCAGCGGCCGTCCCGGCATTCCGAACAGTTCGGCATCGCCGTGCGCCCGCTTGAAGAACAGATGCGCGTCGTGCTCCCAGGTGATGGCGATACCACCGTGCATCTGCACGGTCTCCGACACCACCGAACGGAACGCGTGCGAGCAGTGGATGCGCGCCGATTCGAGGTCGAGCGTCGTCTCGGCGGACACCGGTCGATCGAGATCCGCGATCGCGGCGTACGCGGCCGAGCGGGCCGACTCCACCAGCACGTACATATCGGCCATGCGGTGCTTGAGTGCCTGGAAACTGCCGATCGCGCGGCCGAACTGTACGCGCGACTTGCTGTACTCCACGGTCAGGTCGAGGCATTGATCGGTCGCGCCGACCTGTTCGGCGGCCAGGGCGGCCCAGGCGACCGCGCGCAGGCGGGCCGTGATCGCAGCCGCATCACCGCCCAGCCGGGTGGCCGCCGCGCCGTCGAAGGCGACGGTGCTCAGGCGCCGGGTCGGATCCATGGTCCGGACGACGGTGCGGGTGACTCCCGCTGCGGTGGCATCGATTTCGTAGAGCCCGTCGGCCGTCACCACCAGCAGGGTGTCGGCATTGACGCCGTCCAGGACGTAGTGCGCCGTTCCTGTCAGGGTGCCGCCGTCCGCCCGCACGGCGTATTCCGCCGCCGCGTTTGCGTGTGCCCCCGTGGCCCAGCCCTTGTCGTCCGCCCAGCACACCGCGAGCGTCCGGGTACCCTCGGCGACGCCGGGCAGCAATCGTTGCGCCGCATCGGCATCACCCGTCGCGAGCAGCGCCTGGACGCCGAGGACGGCCGACCCGAGCATCGGCGGGTTGTGCAGCGTGCGCCCGAGTTCCTCGAGCACCACCAGCGCCGTATCGAGGTCGGCCCCGACGCCGCCGTACTCCTCCGGAATCGCCAGCGCGGCCACACCCACCTGCTCGCACAGCAGTTGCCACAACCGCTCGTCGTAGCCGAGTTCGCTGTCGATCGCCTGCCGCAGGGCGGCCCGGTCGCCGTGGCGGGTGAGGACGGCGCGGACGGTCGCGGCCAATTCCTGCAGTTCCGCGGTATCGGTCATCGCCGTACTCCCGTCTCGTCGTATCGGTGGTTCACGCGCCGGCCGCCGCCGGCGTACGCAGCGCCGCGGCGACCCGGGCGCGATGGAAATCGGCGGTGCCCCAGGCGGATCGGAGCGCGGTCACCTTGGCCAGCCACAGCGACAGATCGCATTCGGACGTGTAGCCGATGGCGCCGTGCACCTGCAGGGCGATCCGTGCCGTCCGGTACGCGGCCTCCGCGCAGGCGAATTTGGCCGCCGAGACATCGCGGGCGCGGTCGGCGGTATCGAAGCTCAGTGCCGCGCGGTACAGCAGCGGTTCGGCCATGTCGAGGCCGATCTTCGCGTCGGCCAGATGGTGTTTGATGGCCTGATAGCGCCCGATCGGCTGCCCGAACTGATGCCGCTGGATCACATAGGCGACGCTGGTGGCCAGCATCGCGTTACCCGCGCCCAGCAGTTGCGCCGCGGCCGCCAGCGCACCGGCGTCGAACGCCGTCTCGGCCGCCGCGAGCACCGAATCACCTTGCGCCACAACCTCGTCCGGGTTCACCGAGTAGAGCCGCCGCGCCGCGTCCACCGATTCGATCCGGTCGCCGCGGCGAGCCGTGCACAGCTTGTCACCGTCCACGACCAGCACCACGTCGGCGGAATCGGCGTCGAGAGCGGGCGTCTGCGGCGAGAGCGCGATGGTGCCGAGCGATTCACCCTCGGCGAAGCCGGGCAGCCAGCGCCGCGCCGGGCCGGAATCATCGAGGGCCTGCAACAGCGCCGGAATCACCGCGGCGGTCTCGATCACCGGTCCCGGTACCGCGGCCCGGCCGAATTCCCGGCACGCCACCACCAGGTCGATGGTCTCGGCGCCCATCCCGTCGTATTCCTCGGCAACGGCCAGGCCCAGCGCGCCGGCGCCGGCCAACTGCCGGATCAGTGCCCGGCCGCCGCGGGCGCCGCCGCCGTTCCAGTTGCGGATGACGGCGGGCGTACCCGCGGCATCGCACATCTTGCGCAGGCTGTCGGCGAAGTCGCGTTGTTCGGGGGACAGTGCAAATCTCATCGTTGGGTCCATTCGGGGGTGCGGCGCGGGGAGGCGGGATGGCACATGGCGGATCTCAACGCGGTAGCCCGAGCAGGCGCTCGGCGACGATATTGCGCTGAATCTCGTTGGTACCGGCGTAGATCGGGCCCGCCAGCGAGAACAGGTAGCCGTCGGTCCAGGCGCTGCTGTGCTCTGCGGAGGCGCCGAGCAGATCCAGGGCGGTCTCGTGCATCGCGATATCGAGTTCGGACCAGAAGACCTTGTTGATCGACGATTCCGCGCCGAGTTTGCCGCCCTCCGACAACCGGGTCACGGTGCCGAGCGTGTTGAGCCGGTAGGCCTCCGCGCCGATCCACGCGTCGACCACACGATTGCGGGCCGCGGTGTCGGCCGGATCGGCGGTCTCGCGCCACAGCTCGATCAAGCGCGCGGCCGTGGCGTTGAAGCGGCCGGGGCTGCGCAGCGAGAGGCCGCGCTCGTTGCTGGAGGTGCTCATCGCCACCCGCCAGCCCGCGCCCGGTTCGCCGATCACGTCGCGATCGGGGACGAAGACGTTGTCCAGGAAGATCTCCGCGAAACCGGGCTCGCCGTCGAGCTGCGGGATGGGCCGAACGGTCACACCGGCGGCCGACAGCGGGAACATCACATAGGTGAGGCCCTTGTGCCGCTCCGCCTCCGGATCGCTGCGGAACAGGCCGAAGGCCCAGTCCGCGAACGAGGCTCGCGAACTCCACGTCTTCTGCCCGTTGAGTACCCAGCCGCCCTCGACCCGCTTCGCGCTGGAGCGAATGCCCGCCAGGTCGCTACCGGCCTCCGGTTCCGACCACGCCTGCGCCCAGATGTCGTCGGCGCGAGCCATTCTCGGCAGAATGCGCTCGAGCTGTTCGGGCGTGCCGTGTTCGAACAGGGTGGGGGCCAGCAGGAAGATGCCGTTCTGGCTCACCCGCCCGGGCGCGCCCGCGGCGTAGTACTCCTCCTCGAACAGCACCCACTCGAGCAGCGAGGCGTCACGCCCGCCGTATTCGCGCTGCCATGACACCACCGAGAGCCGCGCCTCGGCGAGGGTGTGCTCCCAGGCCCGATGCGCCTCGAAACCCTCCCGGGTGTCCATCGACGGCAGCGGTTCGGCGGGGACGTTCGCGCGCAGGAATTCCCGTACTTCGAGCTGGAATTGCGCTGCGGCCGAATCGAGTTCGAGATCCATCTACTTGCCGCTCCGTTCTGCGGTCGTGGCGGTCGTTGCGGTCGTCTTCATCGACTTGGCGTTCATTCCGGCCAGCGAGTCGGTGCCGACCTCGGCGTTGTGGGCGTGGGCGAAGTGGTGCAGGCCGAAGACCGAGTCCATGCCGGCGCGCATGCCCATCAGGTCCTCGCACTGGTTGACGGCCTTCTTGGTGAGCGCCAGGCCGAATTGCGGCATGGTGGCGATCTTCTCGGCCAGTTCGAGGGTGTGCGATTCCAGCTCGGCGCGCGGCACGACCCGGTTGACCATGCCCCATTCGTAGGCCTGCTCGGCGCTGAACCGATCACCGGTGAACAGCACCTCCTTGGCCCGCCGCGGTCCCAGCACCCACGGGTGCGCGAAGTACTCGACGCCCGGAATGCCCATCCGCACAACCGGATCGGAGAAGAACGCGTCGTCGGCGGCGACGATCAGGTCGCACACCCACGCCAGCATCATCGCACCGGCGATGCAGGCGCCCTGCACCATCGCGATGGTGGGCTTGGGGATCTCGCGCCAGCGCCGGCACATGCCGAGGTAGACCTCGAGCTCCCGGGCGAAGCGCTGATCGCCGCCGGGCCGGTCGACGTGGTCCCACCACAGCGCGGCCTTGTTGTCGTATTCGATGTGATGATCGCGTCCGGGCGTGCCGATGTCGTGCCCCGCGCTGAAGTGTTTTCCGCTGCCCGCCAGGATGATCACCTTGACCTCGGCGTCCTCGACCGCGCGGGTGAAGGCGGCGTCGAGTGCGTAGGTCATCACCGAATTCTGGGCGTTGCGGTAGTCCGGCCGGTTCATCGTGACCAGGGCGATCGGACCGCGGCGCTCGTAGGTGACGACCTCGCCCTCGTCCGGAATCGGCGCGGGGGTTGCGTCTGTGGTCACGAGATCTCCTCACGTAGTTGCCGCTTGAGCACCTTTCCGGCGGCGCTGTAGGGCAGCCGGTCCCGGAACTCCACGAATCGCGGCACCTTGAAATTGGCCAGGGTCTTCTTCGCGTAGGCGATGACGTCGTCTTCGGACAGGTCGGCGCCCGCCCGGCGCACGATGTAGGCCTTGCCGACCTCGCCCATCCGCTCGTCCGGCACCCCGATCACGGCGGATTCGGCGACGCCGTCGAGCCGGGCGAGGGTCTGTTCGATCTCGGCCGGGTAGACGTTGAAGCCGCCGGAGATGTACATGTCCTTGAGCCGGTCGGTGATCTTGAGATATCCGCGCTCGTCGAGGATGCCGACGTCGCCGGTGTGCAACCAGCCCTCGGCGTCGATGGTCTTGGCGGTGGCCTCGGGATCGTCGAGGTAGCCGACCATCACGTTCGGCCCACGCAGCAACACCTCGCCGTGATCGCCGATGCGCACCTCGAATCCGGCCATGGCCGCACCCGAGGTGTTGGCGATGGTCTCGGGATCGTCGTCGGGCAGGCACATGGTGCCGAAGCCGGAGGATTCCGAGAGGCCGTAGGCGGTGACGACCACCTCGAATTCCAGTTCGCTGCGCATTCTTTCGACCAGCACCACCGGTACGGTCGCCGCGCCGGTGACCGCCACCCGCAGGCTGCTCAGATCGAAATCGGCGCGGGCGGGATGTTCCAGGATGGTCTGGTAGATCGTCGGCGGGCCGGTCAATACGGTGATGGCCTGTTCCTGCACCATCCGCATCGTCTGCGGCACGTCGAAGGTCGCCTGCGGGACGATGGTCGCGCCGGTGACCAGGCAGGCCAGGATCGCCGCCTTGTAACCGAAGTTGTGGAAGAACGGCGGGATCACCAGATAGCGATCGGAACTGTTCAGCGTCGACCGCTGCACCCAGGCGCGCACCACATCGAGCGCCTGGCGCTGGGCGACCAGCGTGCCCTTGCTGCGGCCGGTGGTGCCGGAGGTGAACAGGATGTCGGCGATGTCGTCGGGCTCGACCGATTCCGCGCGGGCGATCACCTTCTCCACCGGCGTCTGCGCGGCCAGTTCGGCGAGTTGCGACCAGGCGATGGCGTCGTCGTAGGCCGACTCGCCCTCGGCCGGAACGACGATGACCGTTCCGACGGCCAAATCCGGTGCGGCGGCGCGCAATTCCGCGAGGCGCTGCCGGCCCAGGAACGGATCGGCGATGAACAGTGCCTTCGCGTCCACTCGGGCGATCACATCGGCGGCCTCGTCGGCGACGTAGCGGGTGTTGAGCGGGACCAGCGCGGCGCCGGTGTAGTGCGTGGCCAGCGCGGCCACCACCCAGTGCCAGGTGTTGGGCGCCCAGATCGCGATCCGATCGCCGCGCTGGATTCCGCGCGCGATCAGCGCCCCGGCCGTCTCCCGCACGGCGTCGAGTAGTTGCGCCCAGCTCAGCTGCACCTCGCCGTCGCTCACCGCCGGCGCATCGCCGTGGATGCGCGCGGCTTCGTGCAGGGCGAGAGGGGTGGTCTGCACAGGGGGTGTCACGTCGTCCTCGTCTTCTACACGCTGGTCGACGGGCCGAGCAGCCGGCTTCTCCGGCGTGGTGACGGCTCGGTCCGTCGGTCGATTCGCGCTGCAGGGCTCACCGCCCTACAAAGCAAGTGCTTGGTAGGTTACTCTACCGGAGTGAGTGCGATCCAGACCCCCGATTCCGCCGCCGGTGCGGATGCCTCCCCCGCGGCGGCCCCCGGTACGGAAAACGCAGCCGACCAGGAATTCCGCACCGAAGTGCGGGAATGGCTGGCCGAGAATCTGAACGGACAGTTCCGCGAGCTGCGCGGGCTCGGCGGGCCCGGAAGCGAGCACGAAGCCTTCGACGAGCGGCTGGAATGGGACCGCCACCTCGCCGCGGCGGGGCTGACCTGCCTGGGCTGGCCGGTCGAGTACGGCGGCCGGGCGGCGACCCTGCGCCAGCAGGTGATCTTCCACGAGGAATACGCGAGTGCGAACGCCCCGGCGCGCGTCTCACACCTGGGGGAGGAGCTGCTCGGCCCGACCCTGCTCGCCTTCGGCACCGAGGAGCAGAAACAGCGCTTCCTGCCCGGCATCCGCTCGGTCACCGAACTATGGTGTCAGGGATATTCCGAGCCCGGGGCCGGTTCGGACCTGGCGAACGTGTCGACCAGCGCGCGGCTCGACGGTGACGAATGGTCGATCAACGGCCAGAAGATCTGGACCTCGCTGGCGCATCTGTCGGACTGGTGCTTCGTCATCGCCCGCACCGAACCCGGCTCGACCCGCCACCACGGCCTGTCCTATCTGCTGGTGCCGATGAAACAGCCCGGTATCGAGGTGCGCCCGATCATCCAGCTCACCGGAACCGCCGAATTCAACGAGGTGTTCTTCGACAACGCCCGCACCGCCGCCGACCTGGTGGTGGGCGAGCCAGGTGAAGGCTGGCGGGTCGCCATGGGCACCCTGACCTTCGAGCGCGGCATCTCCACCGTCGGCCAGCAGATCCGCTTCGCGCGCGAACTGTCGAATCTGGAAGCGGTGGCGAAAGCCAATGGCGCGCTGGAGGACCCGTCGCTGGCCGAGCGCATCGACCAGGCCTGGGTGGGATTGCGCGTCCTGCGCGCCCACGCCCTGCGGACCCTGGAATCGGCGCATCAGAACGTCGACGCCCGCACCGCCGCGGGCCAGGCCTCGGTCTCGAAGTTGTTGTGGGCCAACTGGCATCGCGGCCTCGGCGACCTGGCCATGGACGTGCTGGGCGCCGAAGGCCTGGTCGCCCGGCCTCCGGTCGGCGGCACCGGATCCGCCCTCGATCCGCATCCCGCGGACGACCTGAACCAATGGCAGCGCCTCTATCTGTTCACCCGCGCCGACACGATCTACGGCGGCTCGAACGAGGTGCAGCGCAACATCATCTCCGAACGCGTGCTCGGCCTGCCCCGGGAAGCCCGCTGACCACTCCGCCCGGCCGGACAGCCGGCCGGAAACCATTGGCCGAAGCCGATATTCGGTCGTAAGGAAGGACCTACAAGTGCCTGATCTCTCGGTTCCGCCCCAGCCGGTCTCCGGTCACGGGCTGCTCGCCGGCCGGGTCGCCGTGATCACCGCCGCCGCCGGTACGGGTATCGGATCGGCCACCGCGCGCCGCATGCTCGACGAGGGCGCCGACGTGGTGGTCTCCGACTGGCACGAACGCCGGCTGAAGCAGACCGAGGAGGAGCTGGCCGCGGAATTCCCGCAGCGCAAGGTCGCCTCGGTGGTCTGCGATGTGACCAGCACCGAACAGGTCGACGAACTGATCCGGTCCGCGGCGCAGCGGCTGGGTCGCATCGACATCATGGTCAACAACGCCGGCCTGGGCGGTGAGACACCGGTCGTCGACATGACCGACGAACAGTGGGACCGCGTCCTCGACATCACCTTGAACGGCACCTTCCGCTGCACCCGCGCCGCGCTGAAGTACTTCCGCACCGCCGGGCACGGCGGCGTGATCGTCAACAACGCCAGCGTGCTCGGCTGGCGGGCGCAGCACGGCCAGGCCCACTACGCCGCCGCCAAGGCCGGTGTCATGGCATTGACCCGCTGCAGTGCCGTGGAGGCCGCGGAACTGGGCGTGCGGATCAACGCCGTCGCGCCGAGCATCGCCCGCCACCCGTTCCTGGACAAGGTGAGCTCCACCGAACTGCTCGACCGGCTGGCCGCGGGCGAGGCGTTCGGCCGGGCCGCCGAGCCGTGGGAGGTCGCGGCCACCATCGCGATGCTCGCCAGCGACTACACCTCCTATATGACGGGCGAAGTCGTCTCGGTGAGCAGCCAGCGCGCTTGAGTTTTTGGCCTCCGCTCCGCTCCGGCGGGGTTTCGGCCCCTTGGGCCGAAACCCATGTGGGCGCACCGACCTCTCGGGGTTGTCCTTGGTGGGGTCGGTGCGGAAATTGGGTGGCGCCACCTGCCCCTAGCTGTGCGATCCTGAAAACGTCCGGTTCCCACAGTTCGAAGGGACCACGACCCATGGGTCTGGACGGTCGACAGGAAGACAACGACGTACTGGAACTCGAGTTGATCCGCGAGGTGGTGCTCGCGCGGCGGCGGCAGGACGAGATCGTGCTCGCCGCTCTCACCCTCGGCGCCGAATTGCTCGATCACGCCGGTGCGCGCGCGACCGCGACGCGTGCCGCGCAGATCCTGCGCGAGCACGAGGTGGACGAGGCCGAGGTGGCGCGTGATCCGCGTGCCGCTCTGCGTGCGGATATGGCCCGCGATCGGCGCCGGGTGCGGCGCATCGGCGCCGGCTGCGGCCCGGGGGAGGCCGATCCCGGCGGGGAGCGGCGGCGGCAGCAGACCGCCCTGCTGTGCGAGGTGCGCGCCGATCTGCTGGAGGTGGTGCGGCGCTGCCGCCGGTTCCGATTCGATCGCCTCGCCTTCGCCGACGGCATCGATCGGGGGCTGGCCGCGGCCACCGGCAAATTGGAGGGCGCCGCCGACCGCGACACCTATCTGGCGTGGCGGCGCGGCATCGTGCTCAAACTCAGCGAGATTCCGGAACCCGGCGGCCCACCGCGGGCGATGGCGACCGTGGACGCGGGACCCGGCCGGGGACCGCTGCTCGTGGAATGGGACAGCTGTGAGCGGCGGCTCGCGCTGGTGGCCCGGATGAAACGGGCCGGAATCCCGCCGCCCGAGATCTGCGATCGGTTGCTCGCCGATCTGTCGATGTCCTCGCCGCTGCGCTATTCCATTCGGTGAGCCACCACCATGGACCAAGCAAATGCTTGGTTGTATTATGGCCGAGTGACCGCATCCGAGGCCTCCAAATCCGCACGCCGCAACGAGTTGCTCGGCCTGGCCGCCGGCCTGTTCGCCGAGCGCGGCCTGCGTGCGACCACGGTCCGCGATATCGCCGATGCGGCGGGGATTCTATCCGGCAGTCTCTACCACCACTTCGACTCGAAAGAGGCGATGGTGGACGAGATCCTGCGCGGCTTCCTCGACGATCTGTTCGGCCGCTACCGCGAGATCGTCGCCTCCAACCTCTCGCCGCGAGCCACCCTCGAGGCGCTGGTCATCGCGTCCTGTGAATCGTTCGACCGCTGGCATTCGGCGGTCGCGATCTATCAGGCCGAGGCCAAAAGGCTCAGTGACACACCGCGTTTCGACTACATCGCGGAATACAACCGGGAATTCCGTGAGCTGTGGCGCAATGTGCTCACCGAGGGCGTGCGCGACGGCAGCTTCCGTCCCGAACTCGATGTCGAACTCGCCTTCCGCTTCCTGCGCGACACCGTGTGGGTGGCGGTGCGCTGGTATCAGCCCGGCGGCCGCATCACCGCGGACACCCTCGCCAAGCAGTATCTGACCATCGTGCTCGATGGGCTCACCAACCCCGAGAACCGTTCCGGCGCAGTCCATTCCGGAGCATCGCAATCCGGCGCCGAATCCGGCACATCCGAATAGGAGCGTTACATGTCCACACCGTCCGATCGCCGCCGGTACGCACCGGTGCGCGAGGCCTACGTCATCGATGCCGTGCGGACGCCGATCGGTAAGCGCGGCGGTGCGCTGGCCGGGGTGCATCCCGCCGATCTCGGCGCGGCGGCACTGCAGGGCTTGCTGGGCCGCAACGCCATCGACCCCGGCAATGTCGACGATGTGATCTTCGGCTGTGTCGACGCCATCGGCCCGCAGGCCGGCAACATCGCCCGGACAGCCTGGCTGGCGGCCGGATATCCGGAGGAGGTCCCCGGTACCACGGTGGACCGCCAGTGCGGATCTAGCCAGCAGGCGATCAATTTCGGCGCGCAGGCCATCATGAGCGGCACCGCCGAGGTGATCGTCGCCGGTGGCGTGCAGAACATGAGCGCGATCCCGATCTCGGCCGCCATGCTGGCCGGTAAGGAATACGGTTTCGAGTCGCCGTTCGTCGGCGCCAAGGGCTGGGACCACCGCTACGGCACCGGTGAGGTCTCGCAGTTCAACGGCGCGCAGCTGATCGCCGAGAAGTGGGACATCAGCCGGGAAGATATGGAGCGCTGGGCACTTCGCAGCCACGAGCGCGCCCGCAAGGCCATCGCCGAGGGCGCCTTCGATCGCGAGATCGTGCCGGTCGGCGACTTCTGGATCGACGAGGGACCGCGCGAGACCAGCCTGGAGAAGATGGCGGGACTCAAGCCGCTCAGCGAGGGCAGCCGCCTGACCGCCGCGGTCGCCAGCCAGATCTCCGACGGCGCCAGCGCCACCCTGCTGGCCTCCGACTGGGCCGTCGCCGAATACGGCCTGAAGCCGCGCGCCCGCATCCACCACGTCAGCGCCCGCGGCGCCGATCCGATCTACATGCTCACCGCGCCGATCCCGGCGACCAAGTGGGCGTTGGAGCAGACCGGGCTGACCATCGACGATATCGACGTCGTCGAGATCAACGAGGCCTTCGCCTCGGTGGTGCTGGCCTGGTTGAAGGAGACCGGCGCGAACCCCGACAAGGTGAACGTGCACGGCGGCGCGATCGCCCTCGGACATCCGCTCGGTGCCACCGGCGCGAAGCTGTTCGCCACCCTGCTCAACGAGCTCGAGCGCGTGAACGGCCGCTACGGCCTGCTCACCATCTGCGAGGGCGGCGGCACGGCCAACGTCACCATCATCGAGCGAATCTTCTGAGCCGCTTCGTCTTTCGGGCGAAACCGGTCCGGTGAAACGGAAGAGGCCCCGCGTACCGCGGGGCCTCTTCGCATAGGTCCGCGCGGACTCAGATCACCGGGTCCAGCGAGTTGCCCGGAGCGATGGCGCCGCAGTTGGCCGGCGCCGGCCGGCCCGCGAACCGGTCGTTGAGCCACAGCAGGGCCTCCGGCAGCCACGCGATGGTCGAGGGGGTGTGGCTGAGCAGGTCGTACTGCCGGTACAGGATCGCGGAGTTCCCGGTATCGCAGTACTGCCGGGCCAGGCTGCGGACATCGCCGGCGACCATCACGCCGTCACCCGGCCCGGACACCGGCTTACCGTTGTCGGTCCCTTCCAGCACGCCGTTGGCGCCCTGCCCGATGAGCATCGGAATCGTCGGCGTCGGCGCCAGTCCGAGGTCGACCTTGCGCACCGCCTCGACGAACGGCGCCACGCTGTTGGGATCGGCGTACTCCGGTTTGACCATCTGCGCCCAGGTCAGGCCCGGGTACTGGAACAGCACATTGGCGATGGACGCGTATTGCATCTTGTTCAGGATCTCGGCACCGAACGGGCTCATATAGGGCGAGAAGTCGATGTCGTAGGAGCGGCCGATGCCGATCACCGCCATCGCCGCCACTCCGGCCCAGCCGAAGCTGCCGTCGATGTAGCGCAGGTTGCGCGCGGGGTTGACCAGAACGCCACCCTCCGCCGCCCCGACCAGCTGCCGGTCGACGTCCGGGGCGTAGACCGGCGCCAGGGCCGCGGCCCAGTTGGTGGCGATCGCGCCGCCGGAATATCCGAACAGCGCGACGCGGGCCTGCTCGTTCAGCCCGATCTGCGCCGAGTGGGTGGCCGCCCGGATCGAGTCCAGGGTGTTCATCCCGTATTCGGGACCGGCGGCGAAATCGGCCGCCTGGCCCTCGGTGTCGGCGACGATGATCGTGTAGCCCTGGGCCAGCAGGGGCGCGACCAGCTGACCTTCCACATTGTTCACCGCCCCGCCGAAGGACACATTGCCCGCCACCGACCGCGACGGCCCGTCCTCGGGATTCAGCGAATCGTAGAAGGACTGGTAGGCAACGGCTTTCGCGGGATCGACGCCGGTCGGCGGCAGGAGTACGGAGGTGACGTTCACGGCCGGGCGCTGCTGGGCGTCGGTCGTGCGGTACTGCAACTGCACCGCCGTGACGGGCGTCGGGATGCCGGCGAAGTGGTACGGCATCGTGCGGGTCTGCAACACGGTTCCCGGGGCGATCGAGGACAGCGGCGCCGCGCCCGTGTACTCGTAGAACGAATCGGATGCCGCACGCGCACTCGGTGCGAGACCGGTCGCGGAGCCGACAAGCAATGACATGGCCGCGACGGCGGTCGCGATCTGCAGGACTGCGCGTCCTCGTTTCACCAGGAGTCCCCTTCTACCAAACCGGACACCGTCGTCCGGTTACGCGTTGGTAGTGTGAACCCAATCACCCTCGCACGTCAATACGGCCGAAATCAACTGTGTGGTGTCGGAAATCGACCGCTGTCAATGGGGGTGTTCCTGTCGCGATTCCTGTGGCTCAACCGCTGCGACGTACCTGCTTCATGAAAGCTGTTGCAGAGCAGCGATTCTCGGGCGTCACTGGCGAATTGCCGGCCGCCCATCCGGCCGTTGAATTTTGGGTGTGAAGTGAAACCGCATCGTCTCGAATATTGGGCCGCAGTGCGTGGGCGCCCTTTCTTGTATAGCTGCGCGCTATCGCGTCTCGCGGTGTCCGGCCCGCCCGCGCCGTCCGGGGTACCGCCGTCCCGCCTGGTCCGGAAGTCGCCCCCGGTTGCGATCGGCGTGAAGCTGACATCCGCCTATTGACACCGAAAGTGCTGTCGGACACACTTGCGGCACGAAGTTGACATGACTGTCACGTCATAAATAGTTCAGGAGGCAACGGTGCCCGAAGTTCCCGAGATGCGCGCGCTGGGCCGGAAGGTCAGCAATTGGGGTCGGTGGGGGACCGACGACGAGCGCGGAACCACGAATCTGATCACGCCGGAGCGGGTGGTGGCCGCCGCGGCGCTGATTCGCACCGGTGAGACCTTCAAACTCGGTATCCCGCTCGACGGGGACGGTCCGCAGCCCGGTGGTGCGCGCATCAATCCGATCCGGTTGATGTCGGAGAACGGCCAGGAACAGGTGCTTCCCGGCGGTTTCAAATGGGCCGACGATTTCGTCTTCATGCCGCTGCAGGCCGGTTCCCAGTACGACTCGCTGGCGCACGTGCACTACGACGACGAGCTGTACAACGGCCACCCCGGCTCCGGAGTGACGGTCAAGGGCGCCGACAAATGCGGTATCCACACCCAGTCCGGCGGTATCGCCGGGCGCGGCGTGCTGCTGGACGTGGCTCGTCATCGCGGCGTGGACTGGCTCGAGGCCGGAACCGCGATCGGCCCCGACGAACTCGACGCCGTCGCGGCCGCGCAGGGCGTGGATGTCGGCGCCGGTGACATCCTGTTGATCCGCACGGGCTGGCGCAAGAAATTCCTCACCGACGGTGATCCGCACGGCTTCATGGCCGGTGAGCCGGGTCTGAGCCTGGCGTGCGCGACCTGGCTGCGCGACAAGGACGTCGCCGTCGTCGGCTCCGACAACTGGGCGGTCGAGGTGATGCCCGGCGAACATCCGGGAACCGCGTTCGAACTGCATATGGTGCTCATCCGCGATATGGGCCTGACCCTCGCGGAAATGCTCGACTTCGAGGATCTGGCGCAGGCCTGCGCGGGCGACGGGCGCTGGGACTTCTTCTACGCCGGGCCGCCCCTGCAGTTCACGCGCGGCGTCGGCTCACCGATCAACCCGCTCGCGATCCGGTGAGAAGGGCGCACCTGCCATGGATTTCGAATCGGCAAGGAGTTCGGACAGATGCTGATCGGTGACATCGTCGAATACGGGGCGCGTAAACATCCCGATCGGATCGCGGTGCGCTTCGAGCAGGAGGTGATCGATTACCGGCAATTGCGTGACGGCTGCCGCCGCCTCGCGAACGCGCTGCTCAGCGTGGCCGAGCCGGGTGACCGGGTGGCGATCCTGTCGGCGAACTGCCCGCAGTATCTGGAGTGCTACTACGGCGTACCGATGGCGGGAATGGCGTTGACGATCCTCAACTTCCGGTTGCACGAGGATCAGCTCGTCGGCCTGATCGAGCATTCCGGTGCTCGGGTGCTGATCGTCGCCGCGGAATTCGCCGACCTGGTGGACCGCATCCGTGACCGGATCCCGTCGGTGACCACGGTGGTGTCGATCGGCGCCGCACCGGGCACGCTCGGATGGGACGAGTTCGTCGGCGCGGCGTCGGCCGCGGCGCCTGTCTACCGTCCCGATCCCGACGATGTGGCGTGGCTGGTCTACACCAGCGGGACGACCGGCACGCCGAAGGGCGTCATGGTCTCGCATCGCAATCTGCTCGCGGGCGTGACCTCTTCGGCTCTGCAGTGGACCGTCGCCGAGGACACGGTATTCCTGTTCTGCTTCCCGCTGTGCCACGTCGGCGGGTACGTGGTGCTGGTCAATCACCTGATCGGCGCCACCGTGGGCATCCTGCGCGCCTACGACAACGCGACCTTCCTGCGGCTGGTCGACGAATGGCAGGTGACCCAGACCGGCCTGGCTCCCACGATGATCAACTTCCTGCTGCAGGATCCGGCGTTGGAGCGACATTCGCTGAAGACGCTGCGGGCGATCGGCTACGGCTCCTCCGCCATTCCGTCCGCGGTGCTGCGTGCGGGTCTGGAGCGGTTCGGCTGCGATTTCTACCAGGGCATGGGGATGACCGAACTCGCCGGCAACGTCCTGCATCTGGACGAACAGGCGCACCGGCGGGCGGCGCGCGGGGAGACCCATCTGCTCGCCTCGGCGGGAAAACCGATGCGGCTGGCGGATATTCGCATCGTCGACGAGGATTTCGCCGATGTCGCGCGGGGGCAGATCGGCGAGATGGTGGTGCGCGCGGATCAGGTGACCGTCGGCTACTGGAACGATCCCCGGGCCACCGCGGAGTCGTTCACCGACGGCTGGTTCCGCACCGGCGATATGGTCCGCCAGGACGAGGAGGGCTTCGTCTACATCGTCGATCGGAAGAAGGATCTGATCATCAGCGGCGGTGAGAATGTCGCCTCGCTGACGGTCGAACAGGCGCTGTACCGGAACCCGCAGGTCGCCGAGGCCGCCGCGATCGGCGTCCGGGACGACACCTGGGGCGAGGTGGTGTGCGCGGTGGTCGTCCTGCGCGACGGGACGACCGCCACGGCCGACGACATCATCGCCGGTTGTCGCGAACACCTGGGCGGGTTCCAGGTGCCGCGGCGAGTGGAATTCGTCGACGCGCTCCCCAAGAACGTCACCGGCAAAATTCTCAAACGCGATCTCCGCGAACAGTTCTCCTGATCCGTGCCGGACCCGGCGGTCCGGTGGTGACGCTGATACGTCGCCACCGGGCCGCCGCTTTGCGTTTCCCGACGACGCTGGATTCCCATGGTCGTACCGACACGGCCGATCGCCGCCGTGGTGCGATTACCTCAGGTGGCGCGGATTCGCGATCCGCAGGCGGGCCAGGACCGCGGCGGAGATCGCCCGGCGCACGGCCTCGTCGGTATACGACACCGCGCCGGAGCGCAGCCGCGCGGCCAGATCCGCCTCGGACTCGCAGCCCAGCGCCGCCAGATGACCGCGCACCGCGTCGGTGGCGGCGGGGCCGGCGGCCGATTCGCGCGCGGCTATGCCGAGCAGATTCGCGCAGACCCGAAGGAGGTAGCGCGCGCGTGATTGCTCCGCCGGGAGTGCGGGCCCGATCTCCGCGGTGAGCGTTTCGGCGACCAGTTCCATGATTTCGGCCGGGTGCGGCCGATCGTGCACGGTCGCAGGCGTTTCCGAGGGCGAAGGAGTCGGCACGGTGTCGTCGAGCAGGTCCAGGACGGTGAGCAGATCGTATTCCGATTCGCAGACCCGGCGCCCGATCGCGGCGAGTTCGAGCGAGCGTTCGTCCCCACTGAGATGCCGCTGCGCCTGAAAGCGGCTGAGCACCAGCCATTTCAGCGTGCCGAAGGCTTCCCACCAGTGCAGTTCCGCCGCGGTGGGCCGGTAGCCCGCGGACCGTTCGTAACCGTCCAGGAGTTGCTGCCGGCTGCCCAGCCCGCCCACCGGCGCCTCGGCGCCGAACCGCCAGGCTCGCACACACAACCAGCCCAGATCCTCGATCGGATTGCCGAGATGGGCCAGCTCCCAGTCCAGCACCGCGCGCACGCCGTCCGGCCGGATCAGAAAGTTTCCCAGCCGGAAGTCGCCGTGCACCAACGCCTTCGGGCGTTCGTCGGGCCGATGTTCGCGCAGCCAGCGCAGTCCGGCCTCGACCGCCGGCCGCGGATCGTCCAGGTCGCGATAGATCTGCTCGAGGGCGTCGAGCGGATCGTGATCGTCGAGGATGTCCAGGGTGTCCAACGGGGTGCGGTGGATCAGCCCCAGGACGTAGCCGAGATCGCCGGCCAGCCGGTCGCGTACCGCGGCGAAGGCCGGATCCCGTTGCAGTTTCCGGGGAATCGACTCGCCGTCGACACGCTCCATCAGCAGATACGGGGCGTCGATCCCGGGCGCGGTCGCCCCGTCCGCGAGGACGGCGGGCACCGACACTCCGGCGGCACCGGCCGCCCGCAGACAGACCGCCTCGGCGTGCATACGCGCCGAATCGCCGTGGCCGGGCGGGTCCCGCCGCAGCACGGCCCGCACCGCGGCGCCGGTGCCGTCGCGGGCCTCGACCGCGTACACCTGCCGGCTCGCGCCCCCGGTGAACTGCCGCAACGCGACATCGGTGATCGAGGTGCCGAGGGAGTCCGCCAGTACCGCACGAACCCCCTCGGTGAGCGTAACCGATTCGGCGGCAGCCGATTCCGTGCTCACAGCCACGGCGCCGCGTCGGGGGAGCGCAGCAACCGGCGCGCGGTCGACATGCGATGGACCTCGTCGGGGCCGTCGTAGACGCGGGCGTAGCGGGCCTGCCGGTACATCCGCTCCAGCGGGGTGTCGGCGGTCAGCCCGAGGGCCCCGTGTACCTGGATGGCACGATCGATCACATCGTGCAACATCCGCGCACCCCAGAATTTGATCAACCCGACCCGCACCCGATAGTCCTCACCGGCATCCATGGCGCGAGCGGCGTCGAGCGTCATCAGCCGGGCCGCGTGGATCTCGGCCGCGGATTCGGCGATGTACCGGTGGATTTCGCCTTTCTCGGCGAGTAGCGATCCGTGCACGTACCGGGTATTCGCCCGCTCGCACATCAGCTCGTAGGCGCGCTGGGCCTGGCCGAGCCAGCGCATGCAGTGGAAGATCCGGCCGGGACCGAGGCGGTCCTGTGCCACCACGAAACCCTGGCCGCGTTCGCCCAGCAGGTTCGCCGCCGGCACCCGCACATCGGTGAGCCGCACCTCGTAGTGATCGCTCGGATCGTGGCCCATGGTCGGGATGGAGCGGACGATCTCGAAGCCCGGGGTGTCGGTCGGCACGATGATCGCGCTGATCCGGGAGTGCCGCGGCACCGATTCGGGTTCGGTCCGGGCGAAGACGGTGCAGTACGCCGCCTGGGCGGCGCCGGTGGTGAACCACTTGTGCCCGTTGATGACCCACATGTCGGCGTCCAGTTCGGCGGCGGTGGCGATCAAGGTGGGGTCGGATCCGGCGACCTCGGGTTCGGTGAGGCCGACCGAGGGCAGGATGTCACCGGACACCATCGGCGGAATCCAGCGCGCCCGCTGCTCCTCGGTGCCGTGCCGGTACAACATGAGCGTGTCCTGCATGGAAACCGAACCGACGGCCAGCATGCCGAATTCGGAGCGGCCGATGATCTCGTTCAGATAGACGAAGTCGAGGAACGGCACACCGCCGCCGCCGAGTTCGGCCGGATGGCCCAGCGCCCAGAGTCCGAGTTCCTTCGCTCGATCCTTCAAGCGGGCGAGGGTGGCGTGTGCGGTGTCGTCCTCGCGGGCCAGCGCCGACTCCGCGGGAACGACCTCGGTATCGATGAATGCGCGCATCCGTGCGGACAATTCGGCGATCTCGCCCTCCGGGCGGTTGAGCGACGTCATCGGTAACCTCCGCTCGCCGCCGACACCTCGCGCAGCGGCTGCGTCGCCGCCGAGTCGACGTATTCGTCGATCCTGGTGATGTGCCCGTCCCGGACACGCACGAACAGGCTCGCGGGAACCTCCAGCTCGCCGTGGCCGGGCAGATGGCCGCGCACGACATGCTGCTGAGCGAAGCCGTCCGGCAGCACATAACGCCGAATATCCTCGTACCGCAGGTTTTCCACGGTGCGCGACAGCCAGCGCAGTACCCGCAGATTGTCCGCGACGGTCTCCTCGGCGTTCGTGTCGTTGTGCCAGATCCGGGCCTCGGGCGCGTAGAGCGCGGTCAGGGCCGCGGTATCGCCCGCGCTGACCGCGGCGAAGAAGCGGTCGGCCAGTTCATCCATGCGAAGGACCTCCGGGTAATTCTCGTGCGACTCAGTGTGATGCCGCATTCCTGGGCCGCAGGCGACCGCCCGCGGCGAGCAGATTGCTGTCGACCGGCTTGCCGAGCAGGCGTGAGATGAGCCGGGCGGCGTCGAGCGCCCGGTCGATGTCGATGCCGGTCTCGATGCCGCCGTCGGAGAACAGATAGACCAATTCCTCGGTCGCGATATTGCCGCTCGCGCCGGGGGCGAACGGGCATCCGCCGAGACCGCCTGCGGCGGAGTCGAATCGGCGCACACCGTGTTCGTAGGCGGCCCAAGCGTTGGCGAGCCCCTGTCCACGCGTGTCGTGCAGATGGATGCCGAGTTCGGTATCGGGCGCCGCCGCCCGCACCCGGTCGATCACGTCGGCGGTCCGGACCGGTGAGGCGGTGCCCACCGTGTCGGCGACGGCGAGCGAATCGGCGCCGCAAGCCACGGCCCGCGCGGCGATCTCGGCCACCCGCTGCGGCGGGGTGCGGCCGTCGAACGGGCAGTCGAAGGCGATGGCGACGATCACCTCCAGCCGGCCGCCGGCCGCATGCACCTGCTCGGCGATGGGCTCGATCAGCGCGACCGATTCGGCGCTGTCACGTCCCACATTGGCCCGGCTGTGCCCGTCCGATGCCGAGACGACGTATTCGAGCCGATGCACACCCGCGGCGAGGGCGCGCCCCACCCCGCCGAGACCGGCGACCAGGGCGGAGAACTCCACGCCGGGCCACCGATATAGTTGCGCGGCAACGGCTTCGGCGTCGGCGAGCGCCGGGATGGCGCGCGGTGAGACGAACGAGGTGGCCTCGATCCGGCGCACTCCGGTGGCGACGAGCGCGTCGATGAAGGCGAGTTTGGCTTCGGTGGGAATCGGCTCCTCGATCTGCAGGCCGTCGCGCGGTCCCACCTCGCGGATGTCGACGGCGGTCATCCGATCGTGCCTTCGCCGCGCAATCCGGCCAGCCGGTCGGAGTCGTATCCGAGCAGCTCACCCAGTACCTCGTCGGTATGCGTGCCGGGCCGGCTCGGACCACCCCAGCGCACGCCACCGGCGGTGGCGCTGAGCCGCGGCACGACGCCGACACCCTTGACCGGGACGGGATCGTATCCGGCGTCGTCGCGTCCGACGGACGGATCGACGTGGTCGACGAAGATGCCGCGCGCGGTGAACTGCGGATCCGCCATCACCTCGGCGACGGTGTTCACCGGGCCCGCGACCACGCCGTGCCGATTCAGCAGATCGATCAGATCGGCGGCGGTGAAATCGCCGGCCCATGCCGCGATCATCTCGTCGAGTTCGTCCTGCCGTTCACCCCGCGCGGAATGGGTGGAATACCGTGGGTCGGAAGCGAGTTCGGGCCGGCCCATCGCGGTGACCAGCCGCCCGAAGACGGTGTCCTGGTTGGCCGCGATGATCACCCACAGCCCGTCCTTGGCCTTGTACAGATTCGACGGCGCCACCCGGTCCAGCCGGGTGCCCGAGGGCTGGCGCACATGTCCGGTCTTGTGGAAATCCGGGACCGTGGACTCCTGGATCGCCAGCGACGCCTCGGTCAGCGCCGCGTCGACCACCTGCCCGCGCCCGGTCCGCTCCCGCACCAGCAGCGCGGCGAGCACACCCTGGAAGGCGAACAGCCCGGCCAGGCTGTCGCCCAGCGACAACGCCATCCGCGGCGGCGCCTGTCCCGGGAATCCGTTGAGGTGGCGCAGCCCGCTGATGCCCTCGGCCACCGACGCGTAACCCGCCCGGGACGCGTACGGCCCGGTCTGCCCGTAGCCGGAGACGCGGGCCAGCACCAGCCCCGGATTCAGCTCGCTGAGCACGTCGTAGCCGATACCCCAGCGCTCCAGCGTGCCGGGCCGGAAACTCTCCACCACGACATCGGCCGTGCGAGCCAATTCCAGGAAGATGTCGCGTCCCGCCGGGACGCGCAGATCGAGACTCACACACCGCTTGTTGCGGGCGTGCACGGTCCAGAAGTACTGGTGGCCGCCGCCGGCCGCCTGACCCCAATCACGAAGCGGGTCGGGACGATCCGGCGCTTCGATCTTGATGACGTCGGCCCCCATGTCACCGAGCAGGCGTCCGCAGTACGGCCCCGCGATCAGCGTCCCCAGCTCGAGCACCCGGAAGCCGTCGAGCGGTCCGGCCGCCCCGCGCGCGGCCGCAGCTTCGCTGTCGTGCGTTTCGGGATGTGCGGTGGTCGGTGGGTCCGTTCTCATACTGCCTCCTGAGATGTGTCCCCGGACGGATGCGTTATTTCTCGTCCGGGTCGAGCCCGAGTGCGCCGACCGACATCTGGTCGAGGGTTTCCAGCAACGCCTGCTCATCGGCGTCCTCGCCCTGGATCAGCCACAGGTACAGCGTGTGGTCGACCATCGCGGACATGGCCCGGGCGGCCAGTTCCGGATCCAGCGACGCGCGGACCATCCCGTCGCGCTGCCAGCGGGCGATCGCCTGCGCGGTGCGATCGATGAGCCGGCGCCGATGTTCGTGGCGCAGCTGCCGGAACTCTTCGTTGAAGGTCGCGACCTGCTCCACGATCGCCATCATCCGGGCGTTGCGCCGGTAGGCCGCGTAATAGGACCGGTTGGCCGCGATGAGCCGGGCGGCCGGCGAGAGCTGCGCGGGCGCGGGTTCGCGGCGGTGCATATCTTCGAACAACCGCGTGCTCAGCTCGCCGAACACATGGTCCTTGGATTCGAAGTAGCGGTAGAAGGTGCCGTAGGAGACGCCTGCCTCCTCGCTGATCTGTTCCACTCGCGTATCGAGGAATCCGACGGTCTCGAACACCTTGCGCGCCGCGTCCAGCAATGCGTCGCGTGTCTTGCGCCCCCGCGGCGTCAGATTGTCGACGGGGGTGGGCGCGCTATTGACAGATGACTTCGGCACGGCTCAAACTATCCACGAACATGACATGACTGTCAAGTCAGTTCAGTTGGGAGAATCCCAGCTCACAGTAATGGTGCGGACCCGTCACGGAGGTCGAATCGGCACCACAGCGGAAGGACTGCAATGAGCGCCGCCAACCCGAAATACGAACTACGCGGAATCAACCATCTGGCCCTCGTGTGCTCCGATATGCGCCGGACGATCGAGTTCTACTCCGGCACGCTGGGCATGCCGTTGGTCAAGACCATCGAACTGCCGCACAACCTCGGCCAGCACTTCTTCTTCGACTGCGGGGGCGGCAACACCATCGCCTTCTTCTGGCTCGCCGACGCACCCGACGCCACCCCCGGACTGGCCGCGCCCAAGGGACTTCCGGACGATGGGGAGTTGGTCAGCGGCGTGGGCTCGATGAACCACGTGGCCTTCGCCGTGCCGCCGGAACGATTCGACGACTACTACCAGCGGGTGCAGGCCGAGGGCATCAAGGTCAGCCGGGTCCTCAATCACGACGACAGCCCCGCGGGAGTTTCCCGGGATGTGCACCCCGGAACCTTCGTGCGGTCGTTCTACTTCCAGGACCCGGACGGGGTGCTGCTCGAATTCGCCTGCTGGACCCGGACTTTCACCGAGGCCGACGTATCGCACGAGCCGAAGACCGCTGCCGACCGCCGCGCCGCCGCCGAACTCTGATCACCCACCAGTCGCGAAACCGCCCTACCGAGAGGTTCGAAGCATGCCCCGCCTGCGTGAAGTTCCGCGCGCCGAAGTCACCGACGAGCGAATCCTGTTCTACTACGACCGGCTGTTCGGGCCCGACCGCGATCCGGCCGTCGACCACGGCACCGTCCACGCCACCCCCGGCGACTGGTGGACCGTCTTCGCGCAGTCACCCGAGGTGTTCCGGCACGCGGTCCGGGGATTCGCCGTCTACCGCAACTCACGCCTGGATCCGCTGCTGCGCGAACTGGGGCAGTGCCGCGCCGGATACGCGCGCGGCAGTCAGTTCGTGTTCTCCCAGCACTGTAAGCAGATGCGTTCGCTGGGCGCTCCCGAGGAGAAGATCGCGGCCATCCCGTCCTGGCAGGTCAGCGACTGTTTCTCCGAACTCGAACGCGCGATTCTCGCCTACACCGACTGCCTGGTCCACGACGGTGGCCGGGTGCCCGACGAAGTGTTCGCGGTGCTGCGAGCCAACCTCAGCGATCCGGAAATCCTGGAACTGACCTACATCACGGCGTTGTACGACATGCACGCCACCATATGCCGCGCCCTGCGGCTGGAATTCGACGATCGCCCGGAACCCGTTGCGGAGGTCCGAATTCCGGAGGGCGTGGAGGTCCGCGACCTGTCGGCCGATCTGTCGGGGGAGTAGCCGGAAACCGCACAGGCCGCCCCGCCGGTTGTCGGCGAGGCGGCCTGTGTCGTTGCGACCGAACCTTTTTCGGTTACGCGGACGCGCCGGGGGTCGCCGCGGCGCCGTCTCTGAGCGCGGCGATCGTGTCGATCCGCGCGACCGCATCGTCGATGATGCGGTCGATGAGCTCTTGCACGGTGGGCAGATCGTCGATGATTCCGGTGACCTGTCCCGCGGCCAGCACGCCGGCCTGCGTATTGCCCTCGACCAGACCGGCCTTGAGCAGCATCGGCGTATTGGCGGCCATGATCACCTGAGACCAGGTGAGGTCCTTGGCCTTTCGCATCGCCAGACCGTCGCGGACCATGGTGGACCACTTCATACCGGTCATCGATTTGAACTTCGCGGCATTGGCGACCGCGGCGGACAGTCCGCGCCAGCTGCCCGAATGTTCCAGCCGGTCCACCAGATCGGTGTTGAGCACCCGATGCGGCATGCCGTCCACCTTCAGCGAGACGACGGTGTCCTGCAGCCCACGGCGCAGATACTCCTGTTTCACCTCGTCGGGCACGCTGCTGTCCTGCGTGAGCAGGAAGCGGGTGCCCATCGCCACGCCCGCGGCACCGTAGGCCAGGGCGGCCGCCAGTCCGCGGCCGTCGAAGAAGCCGCCGGCGGCGACCACCGGAATGTCGACCGCGTCGAGTACCGAGGGCAACAGCAGCGTGGTGGCCACCGGGCCGGTGTGCCCGCCGCCCTCGCCGCCCTGCACGATCACCGCGTCGGCGCCCCACGAGGCCACCTTCACCGCATGCTTGGCGGCGCCGATGGACGGCACCACCACCACACCGGCGTCCTTGAGCCGCGCGATGAGCTCCTTCTTCGGCGCCAGCGCGAACGAGGCGACCCGGACCTTCTCGCGGATCAGCAGTTCGATCCGTTCGGCGGCGTCGGAGGCGTCGGCGCGGATGTTCACACCGAACGGCTTGTCGGTGTGCGCCTTGGTCTTCGCGATGGCCGCCTCGAGTTCGGCGTAGGTCATCGTGGCCGAGGCCAGAATGCCGAGGCCGCCGGCCTGGGAGGTCGCCGCCACCAAGCGCGGCCCGGCCACCCAGCCCATTCCGGTCTGCACGATCGGATGCTCGATGCCGACCAGTTCGGTCAGCGGAGTCCGCAGCCGGCTCATGATGCCACTTCCTTTTCCCGGATTCCCTTGGGATCCAGCACCGTCCGGATGATCCGCAGCTCCTCGTCGGTGGGCGTGCGGGTCACCTCGGCGCTGTCCAGTCCGGCCACCTCGAACGCGGTGTTCTCGGCGACCTCGTCGGCGCTCACGCCCGGATGCAGCGACAGCGCCCGCAGGGTGTGGCCGGGCCCGCCGAAGTCGAACACGCCCAGATTGCTGATCACCCGATGCAGGTGGTGGAACCGGTACGCCGGATTCTCCGGATCGATCTTGTCGTAACCGATTCCGCACACGATGTCGACGGTCTCGCAGAACACGCGCGTGCTGTGCTTGGGCACGAAATAGCTGGTCGCGTGGTTGATGGTGTTGCCCGGCGCGCCGCGCACACCGAACATCTGCCGCTTCGGCTGCTGCAGCGCGCCGAAGGCGGACAGATTCTGGTTGCCGTAGCGGTCGATCTGGTTGGCGCCCATGACGACATGGCGCCGCCCGGAAGCCACGACGTCGAACACCTTGCCGAACGGAATCCAGCCCTCGGTGGGAGCCTTGGCGCCCAGCGCGGGGGTATCGGCCAGCAACAGCGACTCGCCGTCGGAGATCAGCAGATCCGGTTCGAAGGTCAGCCGCGCCAGCCGCGCCCCGATGGTGGGGGTCGGCGACATCGGGCTGGCCATGATCTCGCCCGCACCCCGGAAGATCTCGGCGCAGGCGACCGCGCACACCTCGGCGCGGGTCACGGTTGTGGTCTCGCTCATCGGCGCTCCTCCTCGGCAGCGAATTCGGCCACCGCGGAACGGTATTCGTCCTCGGTGACGTCCAGATAGCGCGCCTTGAAGGCCGCCCAGGTCTCGGGATCCTTGGCCGCCTCGACGTAGTGGCGCTGGAACTTCTCGTCGCGGCCGTAGCTGCCGGAGAAGGTGAAATGCGCGCCGTCCGGCGCCTCCACGACGCCGTCGACCATCATGCGATTGAGGATGATCGCCTGGTTCGGAACGGCCTTCACCAGTTCCTCGGTCTCGACCAGCCGATCCACCGACAGGAACCGCCGCTCGGCGGCCAGGCAGTACAGATCGTCCATGTACGGGTCGACGCCGGTGTAGGCGGCGTTGCCGTGCTTGTCGCCGATGTCGAGGTGGACGAACGCGGCGTCCAGGGCGAGTGCCGGCATCGCGACCAGGGTCTCGACGCGGCCGTCGGCATCCGGATACGGGGACTGCACCGTGCGCAGTTCACCGTCCCAGAAATTCAGCACGTCCGAGCCCAGTCCGGCGCGGGTGGGCAGGAACGGCAGCCGGGCCGCGGCCGCCTGCAGGCCGGACTTGACCATGCCCTCGTCCATTTCGCGGGAGATCAGCTCGCCACCGGTGCGGGCCTTGGCGAACCAGGGATCGTAGAACGGCGCCGAATCGAGGGAGACGAATCCGTAGTAGGCCTTGCGCACCTTGCCCGCCGAACACAGCAGGCCCAGATCCGGCCCGCCGTAGGTCACGACGGTCAGATCGGTGACGTCCGAGCGCAGCAGCGCCCGCACGAACGCCATCGGCTTACGCCGCGAACCCCAGCCGCCGAGGCCGATGGTCATCCCGCTGCGCAGCTGGGAAACCGCGTCCTCCAACGACATCCGCTTGTCGCGCATGCTATTTCGCCTCCTGCTGTGTCTTGCGGGACACCCGCACCCGGTCGGCCCGATGCGCGGGCTGCGCATTGTGGCTCATCGTGCCTCCTTCTTGGCAGCCAGATCCTCGTCGAACCGCGCCCGGATCTCATCGGCCACACCGGCGAGATTCAGCTCGAAGGTGAAGCCCTGTTCGAAGCGGTAGCTGCGGTGCACGTCCTGCAGGTCGATACCGTTGAGCGCGCGCTTCGCGGCCCGGATGACCCGTCCGTCCTTGGTGGCGATGTTCTTCGCGACTTCCATCGCGGCGGAATCGAGTTCGGCTCGCGGTACCACCTTGTGCACCGAGCCGAAGTGGTGCAGCTGCTGCGCGGTCACGGTGGAGGCGGTGTAGAACAGCGTGCGCATCATGTGCTGGGGGACCAGCCGGGCCAGGTGGGTGGCCGCGCCCAGGGCGCCGCGCTCGACCTCGGGCAGCCCGAAGGTGGCGTCGTCGGAGGCGACGATGACGTCGGCGTTGCCCACCAGGCCGATGCCGCCGCCGAGGCAGAAGCCGTTCACCGCCGCGATCACCGGCACCGGGCACTCGTAGACCGCGCCGAAGGCGTCGTAACAGCCGTGATTGGCGTCGATGAGCGTCTGATGGCCCGGGTTGCGCTGGATCTCCTTGATGTCGACCCCGGCATTGAAGCCGCGGCCCTCGGCGCGCAGCACGACGACCTTGGTCTCCGGGTCGCGCCCGGCCTCGCGAATCGCATCGGCCACGCCGAACCAGCCCGCGGTGGGCAGTGCGTTGACCGGCGGATAGTCGATCGTGACGACCTCGATACCCGAGGTCTCGGTGTGACGGTTGATCCCCATCGCATGTCCATTCGTTGGCAAAACAAGCAAGTGCTTGGTAGGTTAGCACGGTGGCAATCGAAGTGGACCTGTCCGGATCGGTAGTTCTCGTGACGGGCGGGGTCAGAGGCGTAGGCGCCGGCATCAGCCGGGTGTATCTGGACGCCGGCGCGACGGTGGTGGTGTGTGCCCGCCGCCCCGGCGAGGTGGCGATCGAGAGTTCCGGGCGCACCGCCGAATTTCTGCCGTGCGATGTGCGCGACGGCGAGGCGGTGACCGGGCTGATCGAGACGATCGTGCAGCGGCACGGCCGGATCGACCATGTGGTGAACAATGCCGGTGGGGCGCCGTTCGCCCCCGCCGCCACCGCCTCCCGCAACTTCCACGCCAAGATCGTGGAGCTGAATCTGCTGGCCCCGCTGCTGGTTTCGCAGGCGGCCAATGCCGTGATGCAGCAGCAGCCCGAGGGCGGTTCGATCGTGATGGTCTCGAGTGTGAGCGGCCACCGGCCCTCGCCCGGCACCGCCGCCTACGGTGCGGCCAAGGCCGGCCTGGACAGTCTGGTGTCCTCGCTGGCGATCGAGTGGGCGCCGAAGGTGCGGGTCAATTCGGTGATCGTCGGAATGGTCGGCACCGAATCCAGTCATCTGCACTACGGCGACGACGCCGGGATCGCCGCCGTCGAGGCGACCGTGCCACTGGGTCGGCTGGCGACCCCCGAGGACATCGGCCGGGTCGCGGTCTTCCTGTCCTCGCCGCTGGCCGGCTACGTCAACGGCGGATCGCTCATCGTGCACGGCGGCGGGGAACGTCCCGCATTCCTGGACGCGGCGACCGTCAACGACGCCGAGCCCGCCGCGCGTTAGCCGTTGTCGCGCGCGATCACCGATCACAGCGAAAACCCTTACCGCACCGAGGAAATGAGAGCAGCAGATATGACCGACAACTCCGAGCTGATCTGTGCAGGACGCACCGTGATCGTCACCGGCGCCGGCCGCGGTATCGGCCGGGCCCACGCCTTGGCCTTCGCCGCGGCGGGCGCCAACGTGGTGGTCAACGATCTGGGTGCGGAACTGGACGGCGCGCCCAGCGTCGATTCGCCTGCCGCCCAGGTGGTCGAGGAGATCGTGCAGGCCGGGGGCCGGGCCGTCGTCAACGGTGACGACGTCGCGGACTGGGCCGGTGCGAAGCGGCTGATCGCCCAGGCCGTGGAGACCTTCGGCGGACTGGACGTGGTCGTGAACAACGCCGGGATCGTGCGCGACCGGATGCTGGTCAACCTGGCCGAGGACGAGTGGGATGCCGTGATCCGCGTCCACCTCAAGGGCCACTTCGCCACCATGCGGCATGCCATCGAGTACTGGCGTGCGGAATCCAAGGCCGGTCGTGCCCGCGACGCCCGCATCATCAACACCAGCTCCGGTGCCGGTCTGCAGGGCAGCGTCGGCCAGGGCAACTACGCGGCGGCCAAGGCCGGTATCGCGGCTCTGACCATCACCGCCGCAGCGGAATTCGGGCGCTACGGGGTCACCGTCAACGCCATCGCCCCCTCCGCGCGCACCCGAATGACCGAAACCGTCTTCGCCGACATGATGGCCCGCCCCGATGACGGTTTCGACGCGATGGCGCCGGAAAACGTCTCCCCCCTGGTGGTGTGGCTGGGCAGCCCGGACTCGGCGGGTGTCACCGGCCGCATGTTCGAGGTCGAAGGCGGGAAGGTGGCGTTGGCCGACGGCTGGCGCCACGGTGTCGCCGAGGACCGCGGAGCGCGCTGGCAGCCGTCCGAATTGGGACCGGTGGTACGCGAGTTGATCGCCAAGGCAACCGATCCCGAGCCGGTCTACGGAGCCTGAGCACCGCAACCCGCACAGCAACGATCCGCGCCGGTGAGATCGCGCTCCGCCGCCTCCTTCCCGCGGCCGCGATCCGCCGGCGTCGCTGTATCCAATACCCCTGTGCCAGTAGGGATGACGTCGGTTTTTCGACTTTCCGGCAGTGCGTGGGCGCGGTCACCGCGGCGTCCGGTTTCAATCCCCGTGGCCCCCGGGGTGATCGGGCTCACATGATCTCGCTGCGCGAGCAAACTGCCGGCAGTTAAGATGGGCCGCATTCGTTCGGTCCCGGAGAGGTTGTAGCGACCGGGGAGAAATCTGCGCTGAGAAGTTGAGGGAAGGCAAGCGCATGACCATGGGTCGCATCGCGCGCGTTGTCGCGGTGGCCGGATTGATCGGCAGTTGCGGGGTCCTCGGCCCCCTGGTGGCCAACGCACAACCAGCCGGCCCCGCGCCGTCCGGCCCCGTCGGCGCCCCCCTGCCGGGCACGCAATCCCGTCAGCAGAACCCCGCGGTTTCCCCGCAGCAGGTCATCGCGGTTTCGCGACCGACAGGTCCAGGTGTCGCGGCGCAACAGGGACCAACCGCGCCGGAACCGGGGGCAGCGGGATCTCCGACCGACGACGACCGGTACGACGGCGACCTGGCCATCCCCGGACGTGCTACCAGCTCTTCCACCAGCTCCTCGACGCAGGCGCCGGCGCAGGTGTCCGGACCGGCCGGGCCGCCGATCACGCCGACGCCGGTCGTCGGCGAGGGATTTGCCGGATTGGCGAGCATTCTCGGGTCCGGTTCGGCGGCGGTGGGATCGGCGGCCGCCGGTTCGGCGGCGTCCGGCTCGGCACTGACCGGCTCCGCGCTCGGCGGGACCGGTTCCGCCGCAACGGGTTCGGTTGGAGCAGCGACCGGGTCGGCGTTGGCCGGGGCCGGTTCCGCGGCTGCGGGCACCGGATCCGCTGCCGCCGCAACGGGTTCCGCCGCTACCGGATCGGCGCTGGCCACCACCGGTTCCGCGGCGGCGGGCGTCGGCTCGCTGCTCGCCGGGATTCTCGGAACGGGTTCGGCGGCAACGGGTTCCGCGCTAGCCGGGCTGGCCGGTACGGGTTCCGTCGCGACGGGTTCCGCCTTGGCCGCTCTGCTCGGCACCGGGTCCGCGGTCACCGGATCCGCCGCGGTCGGCTCCGCGGCCGCGATGTCGCCGCTGCTGCTTCTGCTTCTGCTGCAACCGGTTCCGCCGCCTGCGGCCCCGGCCGCACCGCCGTTGGCCATTCCGCCGGTACCCGCGGTTCCGGGTGCTCCGGTTGTCGCCGCCGCACCC
>NZ_CAWMPM010000029.1:0-57527 GCF_963869435.1 Nocardia violaceofusca NBRC 14427 | reverse complement strand
GATTCTTACCCAGCGCCATCTCACCGTTCTCGGTGCACGGGCCGTCGGCCAGAACCTGGCCGTGCTCGACCCGCTGGCCCTCGTCCACGATCGGACGCTGGTTGGCGCAGGTGCCCTGGTTGGAGCGGGCGAACTTCCGCATCCGGTAGCTCTTACGAGTGCCGTCGTCGTGCATGACGGTGATGTAGTCGGCCGAAACCTCCTCCACCACACCCGGCTTCTCGTTGACGACCACATCGCCGGCGTCCACCGCGGCACGCAGCTCCATACCGGTGCCGACCAGCGGCGACTCGGAACGGATCAGCGGCACGGCCTGACGCTGCATGTTCGCACCCATCAGGGCGCGGTTGGCGTCGTCGTGCTCGAGGAACGGAATCATGGCGGTCGCCACCGACACCATCTGGCGCGGCGAGACATCCATATAGTCGACCTCGGCCGGGGAGACGTATTCCATCTCCTCGTTACCGCGGCGGGCGAGCACGCGCTCGTCGAGGAAGTTGCCGTCGGCGTCGACGGGCGAATTCGCCTGGGCCCGGACGTGCCGGTCCTCCTCGTCGGCGGTCAGGTACTTGACCTCGTCGGTGACCCGGCCGTTCTCCACCTTGCGGTAGGGGGTCTCGATGAAACCGAACGGGTTGACCCGCGCGTACACCGACAGCGAACCGATCAGGCCGATGTTCGGGCCTTCCGGGGTCTCGATCGGGCACATGCGGCCGTAGTGCGAGGGGTGCACGTCGCGCACTTCCAGGCCGGCGCGCTCACGGGACAGACCACCCGGGCCCAGCGCCGACAGACGACGCTTGTGGGTCAGACCCGAGAGCGGGTTGTTCTGGTCCATGAACTGCGACAGCTGCGAGGTACCGAAGAACTCCCGGATCGCCGCCGTGATCGGGCGGATGTTGATCAGGGTCTGCGGGGTGATGGCCTCGACGTCCTGGGTGGTCATGCGCTCACGCACGACACGTTCCATCCGCGAGAGGCCGACGCGCAGCTGGTTCTGGATCAGCTCGCCGACGGTGCGCAGGCGACGGTTGCCGAAGTGGTCGATGTCGTCGACCTCGACCGGAACCTCGACGCCGCCGGGGACGGTCATCAGCTTGTCGCCCTGGTGCAGGCGCACCAGGTACTCGATGGTGGCGACGATGTCCTCGCGGTTCAGCGTCGAGCCGACCACCGGCTCACCGGTGTTGACGCCCAGCTTCTTGTTGACCTTGTAGCGGCCGACGCGGGCCAGGTCGTAGCGCTTCTCCTTGAAGAACAGGTTCTCCAGCAGGGTCTGCGCGGATTCCTTGGTCGGCGGCTCGCCCGGACGCAGCTTGCGGTAGATGTCGAGCAGCGCCTCGTCCTGGCCGGCGGTGTTGTCCTTCTCCAGGGTCGACAGCATGATCTCGGAGAAACCGAAACGCTCGGTGATCTCCTCGGTGGTCATGCCCAGCGCCTTGAGCAGCACGGTGACCGGCTGACGACGCTTGCGATCGATACGCACACCGACGGTGTCGCGCTTGTCGACATCGAATTCCAGCCACGCACCACGCGACGGGATGACGCGCACGCTGTGCAGCGTCTTCTCGGTGCCCTTGTCGATGGACTCGTCGAAGTACACACCCGGCGAGCGCACCAGCTGCGAGACGACCACGCGCTCGGTGCCGTTGATGATGAACGTGCCCTTGTCGGTCATCATCGGGAAATCACCCATGAAGACCGTCTGGGACTTGATCTCACCGGTGTTGTTGTTGATGAACTCCGCGGTCACGAACAGCGGTGCCGCGTAGGTCATGTCCTTGTCCTTGCACTCATCGATAGAGGCCTTGACCTCTTCGAAGCGCGGATCGGAGAAGGACAGGGACATCGAACCGGAGAAGTCCTCGATCGGCGAGAGCTCCTCGAGCACCTCCTCCAGCCCACCGACCGGGCTGGCGTCGCCTCGGGCGATGGCCCGCTCACGCCAATCGGGGGCACCGACCAGCCACGCGAACGATTCGGTTTGTAGATCGAGAAGGTCCGGAACCTCCAAGGGCTCACGAATCTTCGCGAAAGACACCCGCTTCGGGGCTCCGGGAATACCGGCCTTGGTCTGGGTGGAGACTGCCAAGATGCGTCCTTCCAGCACCTCACGCGCGTCGCCCGGTGCCTGTACGTACAAGACACCAAACGACCGTCGCTTGTCTGCTACGAGTTCTGCTGGTTACAACCCGGACAAAACCCGAACAGCAAACAACGGAAGTAACACCTCAACGGTGGAACTTTCGTGATGCGATCAAGGAATGGACAGGAGGCAGCCAGCGCAAAGTCCAAACCTACACCCACGAAGAAGGGGTGTCAAAGTACCATCCGAACCGAGTTCCGGATGTTCGGCGCGCCGGACCCGCTTCCGCTGGCTGCGTTCGAGTCTCCGGCGGCGCCTCGACCTGGGTACTCGACCCTGCCACAGCTGCCGCTGTTGTGAATAGCGTGACGGTTCGGACGTAAGTCGTCAAGTGGCGAGACCACCTCGATAACCGCGAGATCCCCTGTGGCGCTGGCGAATCACACCGTCACGCGAGGGAATATCCGCCGCTGAGCTGGGAAGATTCCGCAGGTGACGGGCTCGAACATACTTCCGAACCCGTCTGGACCACTCAACGGTCGGCGATCTCGCTCGCCAGCCAGTGACCGTCCACCTTCTGCATGTGCAACACGATCGGACCCGACGCGCTCTCCTGCGGAGCACCGTTCTTGGTCGCGCTCACGGTCAGATTCACCAGCAGTTCCGCCCGGTCATCAGTGAGCAAAGTCACACCTATGGGGTCGGGAGTGGCCTGCGCGGTCGACTGCGCCTGCTGGATCGCGGACACCGTGGTGTCGGCGAACTTGTCGAAATCGCCGCGCATCTTGCCGGTGACGACCTTGTGCACGGCATCCTTGTAGCCGCCGACGGTCTTCACGTCGTAGGAATAGACCGTCTTGAGCGCGTTGTCGGCCGCCGCGGTCACCTCCTGGGTGGCCTTGGTGTCGACGAAGGCCTTGTTGCCGTTGTCCACCCCGGGCTCGAGCGCAGCTACCACGGCGAACGCGGTCAACAGCACACTCGCCACGATCAGACCGGCGGCCAGACCCCAGGCGGCCGGCGCGGGCCGCGGCAGGCGACCGGGACGCGGCAGGCGACCGGGACGCGGCAGCCTCCGGGACGCACGCGATGCCACGGGCGGCGCCGGACGCGTGCTCGCCGCACCCGCGCGCACGGTCCTGGTGCGGGATTTGGTGTTCGCCGACTTACCGGCGGGCTTGGCGGACTTCGCACCGGACGCGGTGCGATCGGCGCCGCCGCGGCGGCGGATCGTGCGCTCGGCGGATTCGGACGAGCGGTCGCCGGGCTTCAGCCGCGGGGAAACCTTGTTGATCGGCGGGCGGGATGCCATCGGTGTACCTCTCCTACGATCCCGGCTGGGGGGCGGGCGCCTCGGACGGATTCGCGGGCGCGCTCGGCGCGGGCGCGGCGTTTCCGTTCGCGGGCGGTTGGGCCGCCCCGGCGGGACCGGGGGTGTCCAGCGACACCAGCTGGCCGAGCGAATTGGCCTGCTCGGCCTTCCAGGTGTCGCCGTCCTTCTTCATATCCAGCGTCCAGGTGGCCCGGAAGGACTGCACCGGAACGTTGGGCGCGGTCTGCGTGAGTTTCAGCACGACGATCGCCGAGGCCTTGTCGCGCTCACTGTCCAGCGAGCTCAGCGCCGCTCCCAGCACCTTGCTGTCGATCTTGGTCTTCGACTTCTCGGCGGCATCCTTGATGCGGTCGTGGTTCTCGTTGAGCTGGGTCAGCATGTCGCCGGTCATCGAGGACCGCATGGTGGTGATCGACCCCTCGACATCGCCGGGATTCATCGAGGTGAGGTTGATCGCCGCCTGCCGGGCCGCATCCAGCGCGGTATCGCGCGCATCGGCGCGCGGACCGTCGGTGAACCACATCGCGCGGACCCAGCCGGTGCCGAACAACGCCGCCAGGACCAGGGCCGCCACGAGCCACACCGCCGCGACCGAGGTCACGACCGTGCGCAGTGTCGACGAACCCGGCCGGGCGGCCGGCTGCTCACCGGCGGACCGGCGCGCGGTCTCCTCCGGCGATGCCTCAGCTACCGCCTTTTCGGCATCGTCCGGCGGCTCCACCGCAGGTTGCGAGGAGGGGTTGGGCAGATCAGAACTCACAGCGACACCCTAGCGTCGTCGGTTTTCCGGACTTGCCTCCCGTACCCGCCTCACCGCTTCGGGGTCACTCCGATGAGAGTGGCCAACTGGATGGCGACGGGGCTCAGGTTGAGCTTGTCCGGATCGGTCTTGGGCTTGGAATCCCACGGCTGCGGGACATTCGGATCGGCGTACTGCGCACGCGCGCCGCCGCGGACATCGGTCGGGCTTCCGAACGGCACCGTGCATTTCGCATCCGTGTTGAACGGGAAATCGTCGCGGGTGTCGTCGAAATTGGGATTCTGCGCCTTCATCTGGTCGAGAATGCGCTGAGTTCCCTCGTATCCGACGGTACAGGCCGGCGGATTGTTGGTTTCCAGCACCAGGCCGAAGTGGGTCGTGCCGTCGCCGGGCGCGGTCGCCGAACCACCGACCGAGAGCAGCGGCAGCATCTGCAGCAGCGGCTTCAGCGTGTAGGTCTGCGGCGACACCGCCTGCAGCAGCAGCCGCAGATTCGACAGATCCGTGGTCAGCGGCTGCCCGCTCTGATCGAGCAGCTTGCCGATCTGCTCGCCGGCGTCGGCGCCGGTGCCGATCAACCGCCGGATATCGGGATCGTTGGCGCGCAACTGCACGGCGAGCCGATCCAGGCCGTCGCTGAAGGTCCGGATCGCCGGCGACTGGTCGGCCTGGGTGCCGAGCACGGTCTGGGCGTCCCGGATCAGCTGCACGGTCTGGGGCAGCGCCTCGACGCCGGTCTGGGAGAACTTGTTCAGCGAATCGACGAGGATGCGCAGGTTGTCGCCCTGCCCGTCGAAGGCCTTACCGAGTTCGGTGACGGTCGTGCTCAACGCCGCCAGATCCGTCGTACTCGAGAAGTGGTTGACGCTGGCGAGCAGATCCTCGACCGGGATCGGGGTCTCGGCGCCGTCGATGACCGAACCGTCGCGAAGGTAGGGACCCTTCGACGTCTCCGGCACCAGATCCAGGTACTGCTCACCGATCGCCGAACGGTTGGCGATCATGGCCTTGGCACTGGCGGGGACCTTCGGCTTCCCGGAATCCAGTTCCAGATAGATCATCACGCCGTCGGGGGTGATATCGAGGGAGTCCACCCGTCCGACCGGCACACCGCGATAGGTGACCTCGGCGCCCTTGGACAGGTTGGCCGTCGTCTTGGCCTTCACCTTCACCTGATACTGGCCGAAGCCGAGCATGTGGTCGAGGTGAATGTACTTCGCGCCGACGAAGACCACGCCGAGCACGGCGATCACCGCGAAGGCGATCAGCTGGTAGCGCACCAATCTACTCATCGCGGCTGCACTCCCAACTGATCGAGAATCGACCCGATCGGATCACCCGGCTTGGCGGGGGCCGGAGCCACCACGGTGGGCGGCAGCGGTACCAGCGACACCGTCGGCCAGCCCGGTCGCGGGCCGTTGCCGTTGTAATACGGATTGGTCGGATCCACCGGCACCGGCGGCCCGTACTTGGGCGGGATGTACACCGGATCCGGTTTGCCCACACCGAGATTCGACATCAGGACACCGATCTGGGTGTCCACCGACAGCCAGGTGTTCACCGAACCACCGAAGGTCGATTTGATCGCCTCGTCCGGGAACGGATAGGTCAGGACCAGCGGGAACGCGGTCACCAGATCGGGCGCCGAACGGCCCAGTTCCTGCAGCGTCGGCCGCAGTGCCTGCAGATCGCGGATCAGGTTGTCCTTGGACTTGTCCAGCACGTCGACACCGGCCTGGCCGACCCGGTCGAGTTGCTTCAGCAAGCCGATCAGCTGCGGTCGCTGCTCGTCGAGGATCTTGATACCGGCCGGCAGTTCGTCGAGGATCTTGCCGATCTGATCGGACTGCTGACCGACCCGGCTGGACAACGTGCCCAGGCTGTCGAGCGCGTGCTGGATATCGGCGACCTGCTGGTTGAGGCCGTCGATGAGCGTGTCGGCCTGATCCAGCAGCGACCGCACCCGGTTCTCCCGGCCGGCCAGCGCCTTGTTCAGTTCCACCACGATGGGCTGCAACTGCGCCACGCCACCGCCGTTGAGCAGCAGCGACAGCGCGCCGAGGACCTGTTCGATCTCGACCGCGTGTCGGGTCCGGTCGACGGGAATGACCGCGCCGTCCTTCAACCGGTCGGGCGAGGCCTCCTCCTTCGGCGCCGAGAGCTCGACGAATTTCTCACCGAGCAGATTCGACTGCCGCACCTCGGCGTGCGCGTTGGCGGGCAGCTTCACCGAGGAGTTGACCACGGTGTGCACGCTCGCGGTCCAGCCGTCGGGGGCGACGTCGATGGACTCCACCCGGCCGACCGGCACACCCTCGACCTTGACCGCCGACTGCGGCACCAGATCCAGGACGTCGTCGAAACGCACGTCGATACGCATCGGATGGTCACCCACATCGGCGCCGCCGGGCAGCGGCACGCTGTAGATACCGTCCGAGGAACACGAACCCACCAGCATCGCGGTCACGCCGACCACCGCGACGGCACCCAGGCCGCGGGCCGTCCTGCGGAATGCGAAGGGCGTCATCGCTGGCCACCTTCCTGCTGCGACGGCGGCTGCCGGTCCGACGGGGTGCCCGGCACGCTGCCGGGAGCCGGGGTCTTCTGGATGTTGTCGCCGCTGAGGATGCCGAACGGCAGCACCAGCGACGGCGTCTGCACACCGTCCTTGATCTGGTCGGTGATCACCTTGCACTGATCCAGGATCGGGCGCATCTGGCGGCTGATCGCATCGAATTTCGGGTCGCCCGGCCGCAATTGGCCGAGGTCGAGCATCTTGCAGACGGCGCCGAACGGATTCTGCAGATCGGTGAAGTTGGCGCGCATGTCGAGCGTGCCGGATTCACCGTTGTGGATGTTGATCAGGTTGCTCAGCGCCACCGGAAGCACCGGCAGCGCGTTCGCCACATCCTGGCGCTGATCGGCCAGGGTCTGGGTCAGCTTGGTCAGCGCATCGGCGTTCTCGGCGACCAGGTCCCGGTTGTCGTCGATGAACCGGGCGACGTCGCCGAGCGCGATCGACAGCAGATTCAGCGCCTGCCCGAGGTTCTCCCGCTCACCGGAGAGGAATCCGGCCAGATCGGCCAGCTGCGTGTTGAATTCACGCACCTGCTGGTCGTTGACCGCCAGGGTGTGCACGAAGATCTGCAGATTCTTGATCGTGTCGAAGATGTCGCCGCGCGCGTCCGACAGATAGCGGGCCGCGTGCGAGAGCTGAGTCAAGCTGTTGGCCAGCGCGTCCCCGTTCCCGGACAGATTCGCGGCACCGGTGCGGACCAGCTCGTTCACCGCGCCGTCCTTGTTGGCGCCGTTGGGCCCCAGCGCATCCGACAGTTCCTGGATGCTCCTGTACAGCCGGTCGACCTCGACCGGGGTCGCCGTGCGGTCGCGCGGGATGGTGGCGTTGCGCGGCATCTTCGGCCCGCCCTTGTAGACGGGCGTGAGCTGGATGTAGCGGTCCGACACCACCGAGGGCGTGATCTGAGCGGCCTTGGCGTCGGCCGGAATGTCGTACTTCCGGTCGACGTGCATGGTGACCTTCACCTGATCACCCTGCGGCGTGACCGAATCGACCTTGCCCACCGGGACGCCGAGGATGCGCACCTCGGAGCCCTCGTAGATACCGATCGACTTGTCGAAGTAGGCGGTGATCTTGGTGGTGTTGTAGCTGCTGAACAGCCACCACAGCACACCGGCGACGACCACCACGGCAACCGTGCCGAGGGCCAGGGCGATCTTGGTGCCGCGGCCGGATTCGCGGATCACCGTCAGCGGATCCCGGCGCGATCCCTTACCGAGAGCAGCCTGCATCAGTTGCCTCCCAGGGTGCGGATCGGCGGGCGGTTACCCGGAATCTCCGGCAGCGCCGGCGGGATCAGGTTGACGATCACCGCGTCGAACCAGCGCCCGTTGCCCAGCACGTTGGCGTACAGGCCGTAGAACGGCGCCGCCAGCTTCAGCGTCTTGGAGATGTTCTGCTGATTGTCGTTGAGCAGGTCGATGGACTTCTTCAGATTGGTCAGCGCCGGACCGATCTGCTGCTCGTTGTCGTGCACCAGCGCACTCAATTCGGCGGCAACGGTTTTCGCGCCGTTGAGCAGCTGCGAGATGGCCTGCTGGCGGACGTTCAACTCGGCCAGCAACTCACCGCCGTTGGCCAGCAACCGCTCGAACTGCTCGTTGCGGTCGGCGAGCACCTTGGTGGTCTTGTTGGTCGCGTTGAACAGGTGCTTGAGCTCCTCGTCGCGCTTGGCCAGCGTCTCCGACAGCCGGGCGACGCCGTCGATCGAGCCGCGGATCTCCGGCGGGGTGCCGGAGAACGCGTCGGAGAGCACCCGGAAGCTGGTGGCCAGTTGCGCGGTGTCGGTCTTCTCGATATCCGAGGCGGCATCACTGAAGGCCTCGACCACGTCGTACGGAGAAACTGTGCGCGACAACGGAATTCGCTTGTCCGGATCGGCCGGGTGGGAACCCTTGGGATCCAGCGCCAGATACTTCTGCCCGAGCAGGGTCTTGATCTGGATCGACGCGGTGGTGGCATCGCCGATCCACGCGTCCTTGGTCCGGAAGTCGACCAGCACGCGGTCGCCGTCGAGGCGCACATCGGACACATCGCCGACCTTCACGCCCGCGACGCGTACCTCGTTACCCTTCTTCAGGCCCGCGGCCTCGGAGAATTCCGCGGTGTAACTGGTACTCGCGCCGATGATCGGCAGCTTGTCCAAGAAGAACGCCGACAACGCGATCAGCAGCACCATGAACAAGCCGAGCCCGCCCATGAACGCCGGGCTGCGCTTGCCGAGGAGAACCCGGTCTTCCATCAGCGGCCACCCTTCCCGTGACAGCGCGGCGCCGGGTTGGTGTAGACCGGCTGATTCACCGTCGGCATCTGAGCCGGCAGGTTCAATTGCGGCGCGTCCTGCACCCCGGGACCGGCGACGATATCGATACCGCAGAGATAGAACTGGAACCACGAGCCGTAGCTCGCCGCGCGACCCAGCTTCTCCATCTTGATCGGCAGATTCGTCAGGGCCTGATTCACCTCGCCGGAGCGATCGTTCAGGGTGCCGGTCAACTGGTTCAGGCCGGCGATCGACCCCTGCAGGGTCGGCCGGGTGGGAACCAGCAGATCCGCGGTCGCCGAGGCGAGATTGCCCAGCGACTGCACCGCCGAGCCGATCGTGCCGCGTTCGGCGTTGAGCCCACTCACCAGCGCCTCGGTGTTGACGATCAGATCGTTGAGCTGTCCGTCGCGAGAGTTCACCGCGTCCAGCACCTGGTTGAGGTTCTTGACGATCTCGCCGATCACCGCGTCCTTGTCGGCGATCTTGTTCGTCAGGCTCGCGGTGTTGCGCACCAGATCGGTGATCGTGCCCGTTTCACCCTGGAAGACCTGGATGATCTCGTAGGACAGCTTGTTCACGTCCTCGGCCGACAACGTCTGGAACAGCGGCCGGAAACCGTTGAACAGGGTGGTGAGGTTCAGCGCGGGCTTGGTCCGCTCCAGCGGAATCGTGGCGCCCTTCGTGATCTTGCGGCCCTGCTGTCCGGCGCCCTGCTCCAGCGCGATGTAGCGCTGCCCCACCAGGTTGCGGTAGCGGATGGTCGCGGTGGTGGAGGCGGGCAGCCAGTCCCGATCGGTGAGCTGGAAGTGCACCTCGGCCATGTTGCGGTCGACGACCGACACCTTGGTCACCTTGCCGACCCGCACACCGGCGATGCGTACCTCGTCGCCCTTGTTCAGCGATGTCACATCGCTGAACCGCGCCTTGAACTCGGTGCCGCCGCCGGAGTAGTTGGCGATGGTGAGCGCCAGGAACGCGGTCGCGAGCACTGTCACGAGCACGAAGATGCCCAGTTTGGTCAGGGGCCCGCCCAGACCACGCAACGTGGCCTTCATCGCACACTCACCTCACTTCCACGCATCGCGGGGGCGCCGATCCGGCTCACCCAGCTGGGCACCTGATCGGGCGAAACCCCGTTCGCCGCACCGTAGATCGCACCCAGGGTGTGCTGTTCGGCGGGCGAACCCATGGTCGTGGCGCCCGCTGCGCCGTAGACCGAGAACTGCGCCGCCGGCAGTTGACCGATGTTCTGGTCACCCGGATTCCGGGTCGGCGGCTGATAGGAACCGTCGTTGGCCGACCCGGTCGGATACTGACCGGGATCCACCCCGAGCGGATATTCGGGGAAGCACGCCGGCGGCCGGTTCGTATCCAGCCAACGCGGTTCGTCCTGGTTGGGCAGATAGCGGCCGCGCGGATTGGTGATCTCGATCGTCACCCGCGAACCCGGAGTATCGGTGCCCTTGCCGAAGAGGTTGTCGATGCGCGGCTTCAGCTGCGCGAAATTCTTCATCGTGCACGGGAACGAGGGCGAATAGGTCGCCAGCAGTTCCAGCGCCTCACGCGAATCGGCCGCGACATCGATGATGTTGTCGTGGTTGGCCGTCAGGAAATCGGCGGTCTTCGACGACGTCGGGGTCAGGACCGAATACAGCGTGTCCAACTGCGAACGCTTCTGCACGATGGTCGCATTCAGCGTGCGCAGATTGTCGAAGGCGTCGACCAGCTGCGGCAGCGCGTCCGAATAGGTGTCGGCGACCGTCGCGAAGGTGTGGATATCGTCCTGCAACTGCGGCATCACGCCGTTGATATCGCGGAAGATGTCGTCGAGCCGATCGATGGTGTGGCCCAGTTCCTCACCCTGGCCACCCAGCGCCTGCGACAGCGCGCCCAGCGTCGAGGCCAGGTACTGCGGCGGAATCGCCTGCAGCAGCGGCATGATCGAATCCAGTAGCTGGCTCACCTCGACGGCATTGCCGCTGGCGTCCTGATACAGCGTCATGCCCGCCTGCAGATGCTTCGGGCTGGGCTGCTCGGGCCAGACCAGATCGACATAACGCTCGCCGAACAGGGTTTTCGGCAGCAGCCGGGCCGTCACATTGGACGGAATCTTCGAAGCCTTGTCCGGATCGATCGCCAGATGCAGTTTCACCTTGCCGTTGGCGGATTCACTGGAACGCACCTCGCCGACATTGACGCCGCGAACTTTCACATCCGCATTGCGGGTCAACGCGTTTCCGACCGTATCGGTGATCAGATCGACCTTGACCACCTTGACCCACACCTTGTTGTAGGCCGCGATCGTCGTGCCGAGAAACAGCGCCATCACCACGAAGAACACGATGCCCAACGTGCGGATCCGGAGTTTCTCGGTAGAGCGCCAGAATTGCACACTGCGCGCGCTCATGCTCCCACCTTTCGGGCTACCGCCGCGCCTGGTCCGCTCATCCCGCGACTCGCACTGTCGTCGTCGTACCCCAGATCGCCAGGCTGAGGAAGAAGTCGAGGATGTTCACCAGCACGATCGACGCACGCACCGCGCGTCCCACGGCCACACCGACGCCGGCCGGACCGCCGGTGGCGTTGAAGCCGTAATAGCAATGGATCAGGATGATCACGAAGGCGAACACCAGCACCTTCACGAACGAATACAGCACGTCCTCGGGTGGCAGGAACAGACCGAAATAATGGTCGTACGATCCCGTGGATTGCCCGTTGAACCACACGCTGATCTGCCTGGACGCGATGAACGTGCCGAGCAGGCCGACGATGTAGAGCGGAATCACCGCAACGAATCCCGCGATGACGCGCGTGGTCACCAGGAACGGCACGCCGGGTACCGCCATCACCTCGAGCGCGTCGATTTCCTCGGAAATTCGCATCGCACCCAATTGCGCGGTGAAACCACAGCCGACCGTCGCCGACAATGCCAATGCCGCGACCAGCGGCGCCAATTCGCGAGTATTGATGTAGCCGGTCAGAAAGCCGGTGAGCACCGAACTGCCGAGGGCGTCGAGAGCTTTGAAACCCTGCAGGCCGACGACGACACCGACCGAGGCCGACATCATCACCACGACGCCGATGGTGCCGCCGATGACCGCGAGTGCACCCGAACCGAAGGTCACCTCGGCCAGCAGCCGCATGACCTCCTTGCGGTAATGCACGACGGTGCGCGGAATCCAGGCGATCGCCTTGGAATAGAACGACATCTGATCGCCGGCGCGATCGATGACATTCACCGGCGACTTGAGCGCAGCACCTACTCGGCGCATCCGCCTCGAAAAGATCGGAGAACGCTGGGAAACAACCATCGTCACGAACCCTTGGCCGGGACGACCTGCAGGTACACCAACGTCAGAAGCAGATTGACGAAGAAGAGCACCAGGAAGGTGATCACCACGGATTGATTCACCGCGTCACCAACACCTTTCGGTCCCCCCTTGGGATTCAAACCTTTGTATGCGGCGATCACGCCCGCGAGCAATCCGAAGATCAGAGCCTTGAATTCACCGATCCAGAGGTCCGGGAGTTGCGCCAGCGCGGAGAACGACGCCAGGTAGGCGCCGGGAGTTCCGCCCTGCAGCAACACATTGAAGAAATATCCACCGCAGATGCCGACCACCGAAACCAGGCCGTTGAGCAACAGCGCCACCAGCATCATGCCGAGGACGCGCGGCACGACGAGACGCTGCACCGGATCGATGCCGAGCACCTCCATCGCGTCGATCTCTTCGCGGATGGTGCGGGAGCCGAGGTCGGCAGCCACGGCCGAACCCGCGGCACCGGCGATGATCAGCGCGGTGACGACGGGAGCGGCCTGCTGCACAGTTGCCAGCACACTGGTTGCGCCGGTGAACGATTCAGCACCGAGCTGCTTGATAAGTGAACCGGTCTGCAGTGCCACAACGGCGCCGAACGGGATTGCCACCAGTGCGGCGGGCAGGATCGAGACGCTCGCGATGAACCACGACTGCTCGATGAACTCGCGCCATTGGAAAGGCCGGCGCAGGGTGTTGCGTGCCACGGAAATGAGCAGTGCAAATATATTGCCGGCCTGCGCAAATCCCGACTCGACCGGAGTGCGCAGCCGTGCCAGGGGTTGATTCACGGTTGCGTATGTTACCCGTTGGTTGTGTCGTGTCGCACGGTGGTGTCGTACGTGCCGCCCTGATATTGCGGAGCGTTACCCGTATACGCCGGAAGGACTTGTGTATCGCCGTTCTCTTCCATCGACTCGCGGATCGCCACCTGCGCCGAATGCGGAAGGGTGTGCATGATCTCGAGCACGCGGCGGCGGCGACGTTCCACGGCCTGGCGCACGGGCATACCCGGGGTGGCCTTCATCTGCGGGATGATGCCCTCGACGTCCTCGGTGCCGTTGTCGTAGTGACCAGCGTCGGCGAGCGCCTGCTCGCGCGCCATCTGGGCCTCGTCCTTCTCCTCCGACATACCGATCGGGCCGACCATGCGGCCGTTGAGGAACTGCTTGACCACCGGCTCCTCCGAGGTCAGCAGGACCTCGCGCGGGCCGAACATGACCAGCTGGCGGCGGAACAACATGCCGATGTTGTCGGGCACGCTACGAGCCAGGTTGATGTTGTGGGTAACGATCAGGATCGTCGCGTCGATCTGCGCGTTGATGTCGATCAGCAGCTGCGACAGATAGGTCGTACGCACCGGGTCCAGACCGGAGTCGGGCTCGTCGACGAGGATGATCTGCGGGTCCAGCACCAGCGCGCGGGCCAGGCCGGCACGCTTGCGCATACCACCGGAGATCTCGCCGGGCAGTTTGCCTTCGGCGCCGAGCAGACCCGTCAGCTCGAGCTTCTCCATCACGATCTGCTTGATCTCGGATTCGCTCTTCTTGGTGTGCTCGCGCAGCGGGAAGGCCACGTTGTCGAACAGGTTCATCGAGCCGAACAGCGCGCCGTCCTGGAACAGAACGCCGAACAACTTGCGGATCTCGTAGAGCTCCTTGTTGGAGCAGGTGGTGATGTCGGTGCCGTCGATGTAGATCGAGCCGCGCTCGGGGCGCAGCAGACCGATCAACGACTTCAGGAACACCGATTTACCGGTACCGGAGGGGCCGAGCAAGGCGCTGACTTCCCCCGTGGGCAGAGTCAGAGTGACATCCTGCCAAATCCGCTGGGACCCGAAAGATTTCGTAACACCTTCGGTCCTGACCTCGACGCCCACGTCGACCTCCATATTTCTTCTGACGAGCGCCCACGGCCGCGTCACCGTATTTCAGCGCGGTGTGACGCGTCACACTGGGGTGCGGCCACTGTATCGCATGCCGCTGGTGCAGGACACCCTACCTGACTGGTCGGTAGAAATGTCGGCGGTAATGAGCCGGTCGCGACAGTTCACAACATTCACCACGAATATGCGAAAAGGGCGGCCCCGCAACGGGACCGCCCTTTTCCGGACTCGATTACCGCAATTACTTGACGGAAACCTTCGCGCCGGCCTCTTCCAGCTTGGCCTTGGCGGCGTCGGCGGCGTCCTTGGCGACCTTCTCCAGGATCGGCTTCGGGGCACCCTCGACCAGGTCCTTGGCTTCCTTCAGGCCCAGGCCGGAGACGATCTCACGCACGACCTTGATGACCTGGATCTTCTTGTCGCCGGCACCCTCGAGGATGACGTCGAACTCGTCCTGCTCCTCGGCGGCCTCGGCCGGAGCAGCGGCGCCACCGACAGCGGCGACGGCGACCGGAGCGGCGGCGGTGACCTCGAACTTCTCCTCGAACTTCTTGACGAAGTCCGAGAGCTCCAGCAGGGTCATGTTGCCGATGGTCTCGAGCAGCTCGTCCACGTTGGCCATGGTGTTTCCTTTCGGTTCATCCCGCATCGGCGGGAAAAGAGTATGGAGGTTTGTCGACTTGTCCGGGTCGGCTTATTCGGCGTCGGCGGCCGGGGCCGCTTCGGCACCGCCCGCGGCGCGCTGCTTGTCCTCGAGCGCGGCGAACAGGCGAACCACCTGGCCGGCCGGCGCGGCGAACAGGCCGGCCGCCTTGGTCAGGTTGCCCTTCATGGCGCCGGCCAGCTTGGACAGCAGCACCTCGCGCGACTCCAGGTCGGCGATGCGCTCGACCTCGGAGACCGACAGCGCGGCGCCGTCCATGTAGCCGCCCTTGATGACCAGCGCCTTGTTGTCCTTGGCGAAGGTCTTGAGGGCCTTGGCGGCGTCGACCGGCTCACCGGTGATGAAGGTGATCGCGGTCGGACCGACGAACAAGTCATCCAGGCCTTCGACGCCCGCCTCGGCGGCCGCACGCTTGACCAGGGTGTTCTTGGCGACGGAGTAGGTGGCATTGCTGCCCAGCGCACGACGCAGCTGGGTGAGGCTGCCGACCGACAGACCACGGTATTCCGTGATCACAGTGGCCGTAGCGCTCTTGAACTGCTCGGTGATCTCCGCGACCGCGGTGACCTTCTCTGGTTTCGCCATACTTCGCCTCCTCTCTGGATGGTCGGTTCTGCGATGAACTACCGACTCGCGGAGGCTGGACCCGGGGAGGCTACGTCGACCCGGCGACAAAGCAAACGCCCCGGACGCAGAGTGGTCCCGGGGCGCACAAGAAACTCGACATGAGCACTCGGCTCACATGTCGTCCCTCACCTCGGCTCTCCCTGCGTGGGCCGCCGGCAATATCGCCGGACCTTCGACTGCCTGACGGCAGCAACCAACGGTCTTCGGTAGAACGATTGGGGGTGATCACCGAACTGGTCGGCGACCGTAGAACAGAATAGCGGATGAGCAGCTGAAACCCAAAATCGGCCGTCTTTTCCGGCCTCTGCTCCGCCGCGACTCCCGGAATGCCGAAGGGCCGGCGGGGAAACCCCTACCGGCCCTTCGGTATTCGAAAGCTACCTACGCCTTACGCGTCCTCTTCGGTGAGGTTGCGGGTGCGGTTCGGGTCCACCGGGATGCCCGGTCCGGTGTTCGTCGAAATCGTCACCTTCTTGACGTAGCGGCCCTTGGCGGTCGACGGCTTCACACGCAGGATCTCCTCCAGCGCGGCGCCGTAGTTCTCGACCAGCTTCTTCTCGTCGAAGGAGGCCTTGCCGATCACGAAGTGCAGGTTGGCCTGCTTGTCGACGCGGAAGTTGATCTTGCCGCCCTTGATCTCGTTGACGGCCTTGGTCACATCGGTGGTGACCGTGCCCGTCTTCGGGTTCGGCATCAGGCCGCGGGGGCCCAGCACACGCGCGATGCGACCGACCTTGGCCATCTGGTCCGGGGTGGCGATCGCGGCGTCGAAGTCCAGCCAGCCGCCCTGGATGCGCTCGATCAGATCCTCGGCGCCGACAGCGTCCGCACCGGCGGCCTCGGCCTCGGCGGCCTTCTCGCCGGCCGCGAACACGATGACGCGCGCGGTCTTACCGGTGCCGTGCGGCAGGTTGACGGTGCCGCGGACCATCTGGTCGGCCTTGCGCGGGTCGACGCCCAGACGAACGGCGACCTCGACGGTCGCGTCGGTCTTCGTGGTCGAGGTCTCCTTCGCCAGCCGGGTGGCCGACAGCGGAGAGTAGAGCTGGTCGCGGTCGACCTTGGCGGCCGCCTCGAGATAAGCCTTGCTTCGTTTTGCCATGATTCTCTGTCCTGTTCGTAAGTCAGAAGTGGTTGTCGGGACTGGCCGTCCCTCCCACGCACATTCCGCCGGTCACCGGCGGAGACGGGACCGTCAGTCGGCGACGGTGATACCCATCGAGCGAGCGGTACCCGCGATGATCTTGGCCGCCTGATCGATGTCGTTGGCGTTCAGATCTTCCTGCTTGGTCTTGGCGATCTCCCGGACCTGATCCATGGTGACCGTGGCGACCTTGTTGCGGTGCGGCTCGGCGGAGCCCTTCTGCACACCGGCGGCCTTGAGCAGCAGCTTGGCGGCGGGCGGAGTCTTCAGCTTGAAGTCGAACGAGCGGTCTTCGTAGACCGTGATCTCGACCGGGATGACGTTGCCACGCTGCGACTCGGTCGCCGCGTTGTACGCCTTGCAGAACTCCATGATGTTGACGCCGTGCTGACCCAGCGCGGGGCCGACCGGCGGAGCCGGGTTGGCCGCACCAGCCTGGATCTGGAGCTTGATGAGCCCGGCGACCTTCTTCTTCTTGGGGGGCATCTTTCTTTCCTTGGTTTAGGTTCCTTACGGACTTCCGTAAGCCTGTCCCGGGGCGCGAACCCCGGAAATCTCAGATCTTCGCGACCTGCGTGAACGCGAGTTCGACCGGGGTCTCGCGACCGAAGATCGACACCAGCACCTTCAGCTTCTGCTGTTCGGCGTTGACCTCGGAGATGCTGGCCGGCAGCGTCGCGAACGGCCCGTCCATCACGGTGACCGATTCGCCGACCTCGAAGTCGACCTCGATGGCCGGCTTGGCCGCGGCCTCGGTGACGGTCTCCGACGTGGACGCGGCGGCGCCCGCCGCGGCGGCAGCCGGCTTCTTCTGCTGCTGCTCGGCCGGGACCAGGAACTTCACCACGTCGTTGATCGTCAGCGGCGACGGACGGGAGGTGGCGCCGACGAATCCGGTGACGCCGGGGGTGTTGCGGACCGCGCCCCACGACTCGTCGTTGAGATCCATCCGGACCAGGATGTAACCGGGCAGCACCTTGCGCTGCACGTTCTTGCGCTGGCCGTTCTTGATCTCGGTGACCTGCTCCGTCGGCACCTCGACCTGGAAGATGTAGTCCTCGAGGCCCAGGTTCTGCACGCGGGTCTCGAGGTTGGTCTTCACCTTGTTCTCGTAACCGGCGTAGGAGTGGATGACGTACCAGTCACCGGGGGCGCGACGCAGCGCGGCCTTCATCTCGGCGACGGGGTCGGCGGGCTCTTCCGGTGCCGCGGGCTCCGCGGGTGCGTCGGTCTCGGACTCGTCGGTGTCGGTGGTGCCGCCCTCGACTTCGCCGGAGGACGCCTCGGTACCGTCCGAGACGGTCGCCTCGTCGACGGCCGTCTCCGCCGCCTCGTCGTCGACCGGGAACTCGTCGGTTGTGCCGTTCTCCGGGGTGCTCACTGGGCACTCGCTTCCTGTGTCGTCACGTACATCCACTACGCCGGAGGTGAATCCGGCTTATGGTTTCCGTCCTCGCTCGGCGGACGGCCGGCAGCGCCCACGGGTCACTCCGCAGGCTCCGCTCCTGACGCACCGGTCAGCTAGCCGAACAGCCAGTTGACACCCTTGATGAACGCCAGGTCCAACCCGCTGATGAACGCGACCATGAAGATCACGAACACCAGGACAACGCTCGTATAGGTGACCATCTGCTTGCGGTTGGGCCAGATCACCTTGCGCAGTTCCGCGATGACTTCCCGCAGGAACTTCACCAGGCGCTTGAAGGGATTGCCCCGACCGCGTTCGGCGGTCTTCTTACCCGCCGACTTGGACGCCTTGCGCGATGCCGAATCCGAGCTGCCGCCACGGTCGATCGTGGCGACGGAGCCGGTGTCCGAGGAGGATCCGACGCGAGCCCGGCGAGTCGACCGCTTACCACTCGGCCGGCTGACCGCAGCGGTGTCTTCGTCATCGGCGGCATGCGCGCCGTGGCGAATGTCCCGCTCGTCGCTCACGTGAACCCTCTCTCGTCGCTGGCATCCAGTGCAGGGGCGACAGGACTTGAACCTGCAACCTGCGGTTTTGGAGACCGCTGCTCTGCCAATTGAGCTACGCCCCTTCGGCTGGAATCGCAATGTCATCCAGCACGGTGCTTATTCAGTTGTGCCAACCCGGGGCCACACAACACGCGCGCCGCTCCGCCGGTGTGCCGGCCCCGGCGGTCACCCGCCCGGAACCAGCCCCTCAGAGCAGCGCGCAGTGGCTGGCGACCCCAGAAAACCGAGTGTACGTTACCGCCCCGGCGGATAGCCAATCGGGCCGTCGGCCACCGCGAAGCGGCTTGCCGGCCCGCCGACTATCATGCCAGCTGCACCGTCGCGGTCGCACGTCCGAAGATTTTCCGGCCGCCGGATTTGGCGACGATCGCGATCACGGCGGTGCGGTTCTCCGGGTCCACCGACTTCACCTTGCCGGTGTATTCGACCTCGGCCGGGTGGTCGCCGGCCACGTAGACCGGGCTGGTGAAGCGCACGTTGTATTCCTTCACCGCGCCCGGGTCACCGAGCCATGAGGTGACGAATCCGCCGCCCAGGCCCATGGTCAGCATGCCGTGCGCGACGACGTTGTCCAGGCCGGCGAGCGCGACGACCTCGTCGCTCCAGTGGATCGGGTTCGCGTCCCCGGAGACGCCCGCGTAGTTCACCAGATCGCCGCGGGTGAGCCGGACGATGCGGGCCGGCAGTTCGTCGCCGACGGCCACGCTGTCGAACGAGCGCGTGTGGCTGCTGACCGTGACCTCGGGAACGGTGGTCACCGGCACCGGGGGCGCCGTGATGGGCGGCTCGGCGGTCGGGCGGTCGGGCGCCTCCGCCATGCCGTGCATGAGGATGTTGCGGACCGCGTCGGCGATATTGGGATCGACGTCACCGCCGCTGCGGCCGACCAGGGTGGTGTACGTGGTGAGCACCAGTTCGTCGTTCTGCGCCGTGACGATGTTCTTGGTGACGATGATGTCGCCGCCGAAGGCCTGCCGGAACGAGTGCAGGTAGACGTCACAGGTGAGCTGGTCGCCGACCCGGATCGGACGGTGGAATTCCAGGATCTGGTCGGTCTGCATGATCTGGCTCAGGTCGTAACCCGTGACGACCTGTTCGAACAGCTTGCGCTGGGCCAGGATGCCGACCAGGGAGATGAACGTCACCGGTGCGACCAGTCCGTCGTGGCCGTACTCGCGGGCGACGCTCTCGTCCCAGTGCACGGGGTGATAGTCCTGCACCGCGCGTGCGTATTCGCGCACCTTCTCGCGGCCGACCTCGTAGTAGTCGTCGACGCGGTAGTGGTGTCCGACCATGGCGGCGGCGTGGGCCGACGGGTCGAACGGTGCGCTGTCGGCGTTCTGCGCGGCCACGGCATCGGTTCCGGTGTTGATTGTCACGGAGAGTTGAGTCCCTATCTGACTCCGCTACCGGGAGTCTGCGGAGCGTGAAACTACCGCAAGTACAGCAAATGCCGGAGCGGGTCGGGAAACCTGCTCCGGCATGAGGTGCTGCATGGGTCGGCGCGGTCCACGAATATCCGGGAAGGTCATCGACAGACCTCCCTGGATCCGGGCGCCGACTTCGCGCGCGGCAGCGTGCACGCGATGAGATCTAGCGAGATTCGCGGTGCGCCCGGTGGGTGCCGCAGTTCGGGCAGAACTTCTTCAGCTCCAGACGATCCGGGTCGTTGCGCCGGTTCTTCTTGGTGATGTAGTTGCGATGCTTGCACTGCTCGCAGGCCAAGGTGATCTTTGGCCGGACATCGGTGGACTTCGCGGCCACGATATGCCTTCTTTCGGGTCAACCTGACGGGGTATCAGTTTTGTAGCGATGGCCGGACTTGAACCGGCGACACAACGATTATGAGTCGTTTGCTCTACCGACTGAGCTACACCGCCATAAAGTCGGTTTGCCATGGCGCCCGGCCTCGGACATGCCGTCGGTCACCACCGGCAATCCGGCGAGCCCCCTAACGGAATCGAACCGTTGACCTTTTCCTTACCATGGAAACGCTCTGCCGACTGAGCTAAGGGGGCATGGCCCCATTCGCTCCGAACTCGAATCCTCGAACCCGGGGCGCTGAAGCCTTGAACGAGGTTACACACTGCACGGCAAAGTTACCAAACCAGCTGGTCAGAGCGGATTTTCAAACTGCTCCGCCAAGGTCTGCGCTCATCGGGCGAGACAGACACCCGAACCAGCCCACAACCCTGCGCCCGCGGGGCGGAACGCGACCGACACCGGAAACGCCACCGGCTGGAAGGGGGGTCCGGGGGGGCGAAGCCCCTCCGGCGTGGGGGTGTGGGGGCCGGGCCCCCACAAATCACCCTCGAAGAAGAAGAGGGCCCTCCCCGATTAGGGAGGGCCCTGAGAAGGTGGCGGATGAAGGATTCGAACCTCCGAAGCTTGCGCGGCTGATTTACAGTCAGCTCCCTTTGGCCACTCGGGCAATCCGCCTTTCGCACTGTTGCCAGCGCGCAGAGCAGAATACAACGACCAGGGCGCTCGGATGCAAACCGGCTGGCCAGCGGGGGTGCCGTGACCGATGCGGGGCGGCCGGGGTAGAAAGTTCCCTACCGGAGTTCCGGGTGAAATGTGAGCCGTCAGACAGGAGCGCAGCGTGGCCGATTCGTCATTCGATGTCGTCAGCAAGGTCGACCGGCAGGAGGTCGACAACGCCCTCAACCAGGCGGCCAAGGAGCTCAACACCCGCTACGACTTCCGTGGCACGGGTGCGAGCATCGACTGGTCGGGTGAGGAGAAGATCGTGCTGTCGGCCGAATCCGAGGAACGGGTGAAGGCGGCGCTGGAGGTGTTCAAGGAAAAGCTGATTCGCCGCGACATCTCATTGAAGGCCTTCGACGCGGGTGAGCCGGCCGCCTCGGGCAAGACCTACAAGATCACCGGCACCCTGGTGCAGGGCATCTCCCCGGAGAACGCGAAGAAGATCGCCAAAAAGATCCGCGACGAGGGCCCCAAGGGCGTGAAGGCGCAGATCCAGGGCGACGAACTGCGGGTCAGCGGGAAGAAGCGCGACGACCTGCAGGCCGTCATCGCGCTGCTGAAGGGCACGGACCTCGACGTGGCCCTGCAGTTCGTCAACTACCGCTAGTAGCTGCGGGGCCCGCCCGCCATGTGCTCGAGGCGCTGGATGCGCTCGCCCATCGGCGGGTGGGTGGAGAACCAGCGCGCCATCTTGTCGCCGGCCCGGAAGGGGTTGGCGATCATCAGGTGCGACTGCGCGGTCAGCTGCGGCTCGGGCGGCAGCGGCGCGGCCTGGGTGCCGCGTTCGAGTTTGCGCAGCGCCGAGGCCAGGGCCAGCGGGTCGCCGGTGAGTTCGGCGCCGTCCTGATCGGCCTGGTATTCGCGGGAGCGGGAGACGGCGAGTTTGATCAGGGTGGCGGCGATCGGGCCCAGCAGTGAGACCAACAACACGCCGAGGATGTTCGGGCCTTCACCGTCGCGGCTGCCGCCGCCGAACATGCTCGCGAAGAAGGCCAGGTTGGCGAGGCCGGAGATGACCGCGGCGAGGGCGCCGGCCACCGAGGAGATCAGGATGTCGCGGTTGTAGACGTGCGACAGTTCGTGACCGAGCACCGCGCGCAGTTCCCGTTCGTCCAGGATCTGCAGGATGCCGCTGGTACAGCACACCGCCGCATGCCGCGGGTTGCGACCGGTGGCGAACGCGTTGGGCGCGTTCGTCGGGCTGATGTACAGCCGCGGCATGGGCTGGCGCGCGGTGGTGGCCAGCTCGCGCACGATCTTGTACATCACGGGCGCTTCGAGTTCGGATACCGGCTGCGCGTGCATGGCCCGCAGGGCCAGCTTGTCGCTGCTGAAGTAGGCGTAGGCGTTCATGCCCACGGCCAGCAGGATGGCGATGATCAGAATCGTGGGGCTGCGGAACATCGCGCCTGCGAACACGATCAGTGCCGACAGGCCGACCATCAGCCCGAAGGTCTTCAAACCGTTCGCGTAACCATGCATGTCGGATCAACGATCGGCGGGGAACTCGGGTTCCGCTCAGGCACGGGCGGTCAGCGTTTGCGTCATCGATCACAGCGCTGCGATATCGATCACAGCAGCGCGAATACCGGACTCCGAGCCTGTCCGCCGTGCGACGGCGGACAGGCTCAGCCGACTCGCTCGATGGTGTATCGAACCAGGCGCTCCAGCGCGTCGTTGGCCGGGCCCTGCGGCAGGGCGGAGAGTTCGGCGTGCGCGATATCGGCGTAGCCCTGCAACTTCTGCTTGGCCAGCACCATGCCGCGCGAGCGGGACAGCAGCTCCAGCGCCTCGGCGACCTCGTCGTCGGATTCCAGCGGCCGGGCCAGCAGCGTGCGCAGCCGGTCCCCCTCGGCGCCCTCGTCGCGCAGCGCGTACAGCACCGGCAGGGTGTGCACACCCTCGCGCAGGTCGGTGCCGGGCGTCTTACCGGACTGCTCGGACACCGAGGAGATGTCGATGATGTCGTCGGAGATCTGGAAGGCGGTGCCCACCGCGTCGCCCAGGCGAGCCAGCCGTTCCACGTCGTCGAGGCTCGCGCCGGAGAAGGTACCGCCGAAGCGCCCCGATGCGGCGATCAGCGAACCGGTCTTCTCCCACACCACCCGCAGATAGTGTTCGACCGGATCCTGAGATTTCTTGGCGCCCAAGGTTTCCCGCATCTGACCGGTGACCAGTTCGGCGAAGGTCTCGGCGATGACGCGCACCGCGTCCGGGCCCAGGGTGGACACCAGCCGGGAGGCGTGGGCGAACAGATAGTCGCCGGAGAGGATGGCGATGCTGTTGCCCCACCGGGAGTTCACGCTGGGGGCGCCGCGGCGCATCGACGCCTCGTCCATCACGTCGTCGTGGTAGAGCGTGGCCAGGTGCACCAGTTCGACCACGGTGCCGGCGGTGATCAGATCGGGGTCGGTCGGGCGCGGACCGAGCTGACCGGTGAGGATGGTGAACAGCGGCCGGAACCGCTTACCGCCGGCGCGCGCCAGGTGCAGCGCGGCTTCCAGCAGGAAGTCCTCCCCGTCGGAGAGCTCGCTGACCAGCAGCTTCTCCACCTCGTCGAGCCCGTTGCGCACGGTCGCCGCGAGCTCGGGATCGCCGAGATCGACCCCGGCAACCACGGTGCTTTCATCGCTCACAGCCGATGCACTCATGTCTTCTCCCAATGCCGCGTCCGTCCCCACACCGAAGAACCTAGCGTGTTGCCCCTCCAGCGCCCATGAACACCTCTGTGTGATTGGCCTCCGCTGTTATTTGGCCTCCGCTGTTATTTGGCCTCCGCTGTTATTTGGCCTCCGCTTCGCTTCGGCGGGGTTTCGGCCCCCTGGGCCTCGATTTTTCCCTCCTCCGCTTCGCTCCCCCGCTCCGTCAGTCCAAAATCGAGGCGGGCCGAAACCCTGGGCCGAGCACTATCTCGCAAGTGCATACCCAGAAGTGGGCACCGGCTATCTGGTTCGACCGAATCTCTTCAGCGCTCGCCGGGTGATGGGCTCATGGCCCCTGACGATCGGCTCGGCCGAAAAGCCGCCCGAGCGAACCGAGAGCTGCACCTCTGCCACTATTGGGCTTATGGGTTCAGCTCAGAACGGCGGTTCGACGGCACCGGAGCGTGAGGGCGGCACGGTCTTGCCCGAGCACGTCGAGGTGCTGGTGGTGGGCGCGGGACCGGCCGGGTCGGCGGCGGCGGCCTGGGCGGCTCGGGCGGGGCGCGAGGTGTTGCTCACCGATGCCGCGGTGTTTCCCCGGGACAAGACCTGCGGGGACGGATTGACCCCGCGCGCCACCGCGGAGCTGGAGGCGCTCGGGCTCGGGGAATGGCTGCGCGCGCATACCGTGAACCGGGGCCTGCGGATGGCCGGATTCGGCCGGGAGGCGCTGCTGCCCTGGCCGGGCGGGTCCTTCCCCACCTACGGAAGTGCTGTTCCGCGAACCGAACTCGACGACAAGCTACGTGAGACCGCGGTCAAGTGGGGTGCGCGCATGGTCGACGGGGTGCGGGTGGTCGCGGTGGCGCGCGCGGACGATCGGGTCACCGGTGTCACCGTGCAGACCGAAGCGGGCTCGCAGGACATCCGCTGCGACATTCTCATCGTCGCCGACGGGGTACGTTCGCCGGTCGGGAAGTTGCTGGGCCGCGTCTGGCATCGCCGCTTCGCCTACGGCGTGGCCGCCCGCGCCTACATCCGCTCCGCCCGCAGCGACGACGAATGGATCACCTCGCATCTGGAACTGCGCGATGCCGAGGGCGGTCTGGTCCCCGGCTACGGCTGGGTGTTCCCCCTGGGCAACGGCGAGGTCAACATCGGTGTGGGCTCCCTGGCCACCGAACGCCGGCCCTCGCATATCGCATTGAAACCCCTTCTGCAGCATTATGTTTCGCAGCGCCGGCCGGAATGGCAGTTCGAGGGCGAGGCGCGGGCCGTCGCCTCGGCTTTGCTGCCGATGGGCGGGGCGGTGTCGAATATCGCGGGCCGCAACTGGGTGCTGGTGGGTGATGCCGCCGGATGTGTGAATCCGCTCAACGGCGAGGGCATCGACTACGGGCTCGAGGGCGGTCACCTGCTGTCCGGACTGCTGGGCGAACCGGATCTGACCACGGTGTGGCCGGATCTGCTGCGCGCCCGCTACGGACGCACCTTCTCGGTGGCCCGCCGGATCGCGGCGCTGGCCACCCATCCGCGGATGGTCCCGACCGGCGGACCGCCGGTGATGCGTTCGGCGCTGCTGCAGCGCACGGCCGTGCGGGTGATGGGCAATCTCGTCGACGAGGAGGATGCCGACCTCACCGCCCGGGCCTGGCGGGCGGCGGGCCGGGCATCGCTGCGTTTCGACGATCCGGCGCCGTTCAGCTGAGCGATGCGCGGCGCCGAGGGCCGGACAGGAGGCAGCGTGGACAACCGCAGCGGGTCACGTCCGCGCCGCGATCGCACACCCTCGGTGCCGGAGGATCTGCTTCCGCACCTGCGCCGGGCGCGGGATCTGGTCGATCGCGAATACGCCCGTCCGCTCGACGTGGACGAACTGGCCGCGACCGCCGGGGTCTCGAAATATCACTTCCTGCGCTGTTTCGCCGCCACCTACGGCCGCACCCCCGCGCTGTATCTGGCCGAGCGGCGCATCGAACGCGCACAGGACCTGTTGCGCGCCACCAACATCACCGTGACCGAGGCGTGCATGCTGGTCGGGTACACGAGCCTGGGCTCGTTCAGCCGCAAGTTCACCGAACTGGTGGGGATGACGCCGTCGGCCTATCAGGCGAAGTTCGCGGCGGACGGAGTTCCGCGCATTCCAGGGTGTTACGTGTTCATGCACGGCCTCTCCGACCGGAAACCGCCGGAGCCGGCGCCCGGTCCCGGTGGCGCAATTTCGGAGAAGCCGGCGGGCACCGAGAGCTCATAGCCTGAGCTCATGACGACGATCACCAACGTATCGCTGGTCACGGTGTATGTGACCGATCAGTCCGCCGCCAAGCAGTGGTACATCGATAAGCTGGGCTTCGTGGAAACCGCCGATATCTCGATGGGCGACAACGGTTTCCGCTGGGTCACCGTCGCTCAACCGGATCATCCCGAACTCGAGGTGACGCTGATGGTTCCGGGTCCGCCGCTCGACGAGACGATGGCCGAGGCGATCCGCCGCTCCCTCGGCAACGGCACCATGGGCGCGCTGGGATTGCGCACGGAGGACTGCCAGAAGGCCTACGAGGAGCTCACCGCGAAGGGTGTCGAATTCGTGCAGCCGCCCGCGGAACGCCCGTACGGCGTGGAGGCGGTGATGCGCGACAACTCCGGCAATTGGCTCGTCCTGGTCGAACAGCGCGAATTCGACGGTGGCGCGTTCGGTCCGGGGGCGCAGTAGCCGGGCGCGGGACGGGTGCGAGCCCGCGCTGCTCGCACCCAGCACTGTCTGCTATGCCCCGGATTCGGTGGCGAAGTACTTCTCGACGAACTTGCGCTCGCTGTTGACCACCCGGTGCTGCAACTGTTCGGCGAGCGGCTCGATGGCCCCGCCGACCAGCGGGACCTTCACCTTCACACTGCCGCTGACCTCGAGTTCGGAGCCCGTGCCCGCGGCCCGCAGCAGGTACTTGCCGGTCATCTCGGAGGAGATGCCCGACGAGGTCGCGGAGAACGTGCCCGCGGCGGAGTTCCCCTCCAGCGGGCCCCAGTCGTCGGTACGTTCGAGCACGAGTTCGGCCTTGAGCACCTTGCGGACGATGGCCGGGATCTTGTCCTGGCGCGCCGTCTCGGTCATGCGCAGATGGATGGTGCCGGGCCCGTTCGGGTGAGCCAGTTCGATGGTCGCGGTCTCGGCGCCCTCGAAGCGGGCGTGCCAGAATTCGTCGCTCGTGAGCGCCCGGTGCAATTCCTCGACCGGGACGGTGTATGACACGGTGAAGCGGAAGTTTCGGGACATGAGCGCACAGGCTATCGGAACCATGCAATAGCCTGGTGCGGTGTCGGAAACCACCGAGTCTGCTGCGCGCGAGCACCGAGCCGAGGCCGGTTCACCTCGCCTTCGCCGGACCCGGATCACCATCGCGGTGATCGCCGCCGCGGTGAGCGTGCTGGCCGTGCTGCTGGTGCTGGCGGCCTGGCGCGATGATCTGCTGATCAGCTCCGACAAGGGCGTGACCAGCGCGGAGGTGTTGTCGGCGGGCCGGTTGCGGTCCGCGGTCACCTATGTGACGCCGGACGGTGTCACGCACAATCCGAAGGTGGGCGTGCTGTATCCCACCAAACTCACCGCCGGCGAGCGGATCAATGTCGAATACAGCCGCAGCGATCCGGAATTGGTCCGGGTCGCCGGGCGCGACGCCCGGGTCGCGGTCATTCCGGCGCTCTCGGTGATCGTGGTGGTGTGGGTGGTGGCGCTGCCGGTGCTGTGGGTGGTGCGCCGCTTCGAGCGCCGGTCGGTGCGCGCCTCCGGGTAGCTGTTCGCCCGAACTTCGCACATCCGTCACATGGGTGTGGTGTCCTGGCGTGCCGCGCCCCGCACACTGCAGGTGTGCGTGTAGCGATCGTCTCCGAATCGTTTCTGCCGAATATGAACGGTGTCGTGAACTCCGTGCTGCAGGTCCTGGCTCATCTGGACCGCGGCGGACACGACGCGCTCGTCATCGCCCCGGACACTCCTCGCGGCCGGGCCGCGGCGCCGCGCTCCTACGGCCGCTTTCCGGTGATCCGGGTGCCGGCGGTCATGGTGCCGCGGATCAGCTCGCTGCCGGTCGGCCTGCCGCAACCATTGCTGACCTCGGCGATCGAGGATTTCGATGCCGATGTGGTGCATCTGGCCTCGCCCTTCCTGCTCGGCGCCGGCGGGGCGGCGGCGGCATTGCGGCTGGATCTGCCCGCCGTGGCGGTCTATCAGACCGATGTGGCCGGATTCGCGGCCAGTTACGGGCTGGCGGCCGCGCAGCGGGCGGCGTGGGCCTGGACGCGGCGCATCCACAATCGCGCGGCGCGCACCCTGGCACCCTCGTCGGCGGCGATGGCGGATCTCGAGCGCCACGGCATCACCCGGGTGCACCGCTGGGCGCGGGGCGTGGACGCGGTGCGGTTCACGCCCGGTGCGCGCGACGCCGACCTGCACGCGCGGTGGGCGGACGGCGACCGGCTGGTGGTCGGCTTCGTCGGCCGGCTGGCGCCGGAGAAACACGTCGAACGTCTCGCCGCGCTGGCCGACGATCCCGATATCCGGCTGGTCGTGGTCGGCGACGGACCGGAACGGGCGCAGCTGCAGCGCCTGCTGCCGACGGCCGTCTTCACCGGTGAACTCGGCGGCGCCGAGCTGGCGCGGGCCTACGCGAGCCTGGATCTGATGGTCCACCCGGGCGAGCACGAAACCTTCTGCCAGGGCGTGCAGGAGGCGCTGGCCTGCGGTACTCCGGTGATCGGCCCCGATGCCGGCGGCCCGCGCGATCTGATCGCCCACTGCCGCAACGGATATCTGCTGCCCGTCGACCGGTTCGCCGAACTGCTGCCGAGTGCGGTTGCGGCGCTGCGTGATCCGGCTCTTCGAGCTCGATTCGCCGGCGCCGCACGCAAATCGGTGCTGCACCGCACCTGGCCCGCGATCTGCACCGAGCTGATGGGGCACTATCACGAGGTGATCGGCGGCCGGGAAGAACTGCACCGCAGCGCCTGAGAACCGCGCTGTCGCAGGCGATCCGGCCGCGGTTCAGGCAGCCTCACCGAGCAGACGGTCGACGACCTGCCGGGCCATGCCCACGGCGGCGTCGTCACCGAGGCGCAGCGCCACGTTGACGGCGTTCAGCACCGCGGCGACCTCGAAGCCCGCCACCTCGGGATCCAGGTCGGCGATCTCGCCGGCGGCGACCGCTCGCCGGAATTGCGCTGTCAGCAGGGCGACCCAGGCACGCTGTTGCTCTCGTAGCGCATCGCGGACGGGTCCTGGCCGGCTGTCGAAGATCGGCAGATTCGCGCCCAGAAAGCACCCGCCGGGAAACATCGGGCGCTGGACGTAGTCGATCCACTCGTCGACGAGGGCGCGAAGCCGCGCGACCCCCGCCGGGGCGTCCCGGGCCGGTCGGACGACGGTGTCCACGAACAGTTCCCGCGCCGCCTCCACGGTCGCGAGTTGCAGCTTCTCCTTGGTCCGGAACAGGGTCTGAATCCCGGCCTTGCTGACGCCGAGATCATCGGCCAGCCGCCCGAAACTCAACCCGTCGAGTCCGTCCACCGACGCGATCTCGATCGAGCGGCGAGTCACCGCGTGGCGCGAACGCGCGCCGCGACGGAGCCGCTGATCAGCACTTTCCGCTGCCGCTTGCTGCTCGGGTACGACCATACGGTCGATCGTATGTCACTCGTGCACAGGGCATCGACTATTGCGGTAAACATACGGTCGACCGTATTCTTTCGAACACATCGGCGAGCGACGGCACCGCCGGTGGTGACGAGAAGGGATGCCTGATGGATGGCGCAACAGCCGAACAGTCCGTGACCGCGGACGAACCCACGCCGGTGCGGCCGGTCCGCGACCGTTCGACGGCGATCGTATGGATCCTGTGCTCGGCCGCATTCGTGGCGATGCTCGACGTCTTCGTGGTGAACGTGGCCTTCACGAAGATCGGCGAGTCCTACCGGGGATCGTCGCCGGCCGATGTGAGCTGGGTGCTCAACGGCTACGCGATCGTCTACGCGGCCCTGTTGATTCCGGCGGGCCGATTCTCGGATCGCTTCGGCCGCAAGACCGGATTCCTCGCGGGCCTCGCCCTGTTCACGGCGGCGAGCGTGGCCTGTGCCGCGGCTCCGGCGCTGTGGGCGCTGGTGGCGTTCCGGGTCGTGCAAGCGATCGGCGCCGCGGCCCTGACGCCGGCCGGTCTGGGATTGCTGCTCACCGTGCTGCCGGCGGCCCGGGTGCCGGGCGCGGTGAAGATCTGGGCCACGACGAGTTCGTTCGCCGCGGCCTGCGGCCCGGTGGTCGGCGGAGCGCTGGTGGAAATCTCCTGGCGCTGGGTCTTCTTGATCAACCTGCCGGTCGGCGTGGTGACCGGGCTCGCGGCCGCGTGGCTGGTGCCGAATCCGCCGCAGCGAACCGCCGCCCGGATGCCCGACCTACTGGGGGTGACGGTGCTGATCGTGGCGATCGGCGCGCTGTCGCTGGCCCTGGTCGAAAGCGATGCGTGGCCCGGCGGCGCGACCTGGGCGGCCGCGGCCGTGGCGGCGCTCGGCGTCGCCGGATTCGTCGCGCGGATGCGGCGGCATCCGGATCCGGTGGTGCCGCCGGATCTGTTCCGGGTGCCCACGTTCGCCTGGGCCAACGCCACCGTGCTGGCGTTCTGCACGGCCTTCGGGGCCTGGTTCCTGAGCATCACGCTGTGGCTCGAGAACGCGGCCCACTTCAGCACGATCCGAACCGGGCTCGCCATCGTCCCCGGCCCGATCATGGTGCCGATCTTCGCCGCCGTCAGCCAGCGACTGATCCGCCGATATCCGGCGGGTATCGTTGTGGCCCTGGGCAATACGCTGTTCGCGGCCGGTGTCCTGCTCGTGCTGTGCACCGCCGACACACCCGTGCGGTACACCACCGCGGTACTGCCGGGCTGGGTGATCTCCGGTATCGGCATCGGCCTCGCGCTGCCCACGATGATCGCCTCGGCCGCCGTAGATCTGCCGCCGGACCGCTCGGCGACCGGCAGCGCCGTGGTCAACACCGCCCGCCAGCTCGGCTACGTCGTGGGCGTCGCGGTACTGATCGCGCTGCTCGGATCGTTCGGCACCACCGACCGGATGGTGGCCGCTTTCCGGCACGGCTGGTCGTTCATCGCGATCGTGGCCCTCGCAGGCGCGGCGACGGCCTTCGGCATCACACCCCGTACCCGTCGATCGAAGCGAATCGAGTGACCATGTCGACACCCACGACAAAGGCGACGGCCGAGGAGGCCGATCCGCTCTGCCTGTCCGAGACCACCGCGGCCGCATTGCTGTTCGACGCGCCGTGGCGCCGCTTCGGCGTGGCCGGCGACAGCTTGTCGGCCGGAGTCGGCGACCCCACCCCCGGCTACGGGAACGCGGGCTGGTCCGAGCGACTCGTGCGGATACTGCGGCGCGTGCGCCCGGACATGCGATATCTCGCTACCGCGAAGATCGGGGCCACCACGGGGCAGACGTCGGCCCACCAACTCGACCGCATCGCGGCGTTCCGTCCGGACCTGCTGCATCTGCCGTGCGGCCCGAACGACATCACGCGGCGCGATCCCGATTTCGACGAGATCGAAACGGCGATGCGGCGCATGTACGACGTCGCGGCGAGCACGGGCGCCCTGCTGACGACGTTCACCCTCGGGAGCGCCTATGTCGTACCGGCTGTGCCCGACTGGCCCGAGCGAATCCGCAGCATGAACGACATCACGCGCCGAGTCGCCGCCGGCTACGGGGCGGTCGTGGTCGACATGTGGGATCACCCGGTCAACGCTCGCGACAACCTGCTCAGTGCGGATCGCATCCACTTCTCGACCTCCGGCCAGGCGGTGCTCGCGACCGAGATGGTCAAACAGCTGGCCTACGCACTGTCGAGCCGGAGGAGCGAATAGCGCAGGCGCCCAATCCTCCCCGTGATCGCGCACCGGCCCGCGTCCCCGCCCCGGGCGCCGAGCGCTAGGGTCACTCCCGTGGCGAAGACAGAGTCGTTTCGGGCCTCGTTGGACAAGCAACCGCATGAGGTCGCATCCATGTTCGACGGGGTCGCGAAGCGGTACGACCTGACCAACACGGTGCTCACCGGCGGACAGGACCGCTATTGGCGCTGGGCCACCCGCCGCGCGCTGGCCCTGCGGCCCGGGGAGCGGGTGCTGGATCTGGCGGCCGGAACCGGCGTCTCCACCGCGGAATTCGCGAAATCGGGAGCCTGGTGCCTGGCCCTGGACTTCTCCAAAGGCATGTTGGAGGCGGGGCGGTTCCGCCGGGTTCCGATGGTGAACGGCGACGCCACCGCCCTGCCGTTCGCCGACGATTCCTTCGACGCGGTCGCCATCTCCTACGGCCTGCGCAATGTCTCCGAACCGGACGCGGCCCTGCGCGAAATGCTGCGCGTCACCAAACCGGGCGGACGCCTGGTCGTGGCGGAATTCTCCACCCCGGTCTTCGGGCCGTTCCGCACGATCTACATGGAATACCTGATGAAGGTGCTGCCGAAGGTCGCCGAGGCCGTCAGCAGTAATCCGGACGCCTATGTCTACCTGGCCGAATCGATCCGGGCCTGGCCCAATCAGCGACAGCTGGCGATGCGGATCTCCGACGCCGGCTGGTCGTCGGTGCAGTGGCGGAATCTGACCGGCGGCATCGTCGCGCTGCATCGCGGTTACAAACTGGGGTGAAGTAGCTCACCGCGCCCGGCCGGACCGCCGGCGCAAACGAGGCCCGACCGGGTGCGAACCGGAAATCTCACCGCGACGGCACCGCTGAGGTGAGAATTTTCGTCATCTGCCGATAACGTTCGGTAAATCCGTCGCAACGGCAGCTCGCCATCATCGGGGGTGTGTCGAGCGCCGAGAACTCCACGAGCACCGTCCGGACCGCGTGCTCCTACTGCGGCGTGGGCTGCGGCATCACGGTGCGGACCGAGCGCGACGCGGCCGGCGCACCCGTCATCGCGAAGGTGAGTGGCGACAAACTGCATCCGGTCAATGCCGGACGACTGTGCACCAAGGGCGCCACCCACCTGGAACTGATGCGCGCCCCCGGACGCATGACCACGGCGCTGCACCGGCCCCGGCGCGGGCAGGAACCGGTCGAACTCGCGGTCGAGGAGGCCGTGCGGCAGGCGGCGCAGCGGTTGCGCGCCATCGTCGACGAATACGGGCCCGATGCCGTCGCGCTCTACGTCTCCGGTCAGATGACACTCGAAGCGCAGTATCTGGCGAACAAATTGGCCAAGGGCTATCTGCGCACGGTGAATATCGAATCCAATTCGCGGCTGTGCATGGCGAGTGCCGGTACCGGATACAAACAATCGCTGGGCGCCGACGGCCCGCCGGGTTCCTACGACGACCTGGACCGCGCCGACCTGTTCTTCGTGATCGGCTCGAATATGGCCGACTGTCATCCGATTCTGTTCCTGCGCATGGCCGATCGGCTCAAGGCCGGTGCCAAACTGATCGTGGTGGATCCGCGGCGCACCGACACCGCCGCCCGGGCCGACCTTTTCCTGCAGATCAGGCCCGGCACCGATCTGGCGTTGCTGAACGGATTGCTGCACCTGCTGGTCGGCAACGGTGATATCGACGCCGAATTCATCGCCGCCCACACCGAGGGCTGGGAGGCGATGCCGCAATTCCTCGCCGACTATCCACCGGCCCGCGTCGCCGAGATCACCGGATTGGCCGAGGACGATATTCGCACCGCCGCGGCGTGGATCGGCGCGGCCGGCGAATGGATGACGCTGTGGACGATGGGGCTCAATCAGTCCACCCACGGCACGTGGAACACCAATGCCATCTGCAATCTGCATCTGGCCACCGGCGCCATCTGCCGGCCCGGGAGCGGTCCGTTCTCGCTGACCGGGCAGCCGAATGCCATGGGCGGGCGCGAAATGGGCTATATGGGTCCCGGTTTGCCCGGGCAGCGCAGCGCCCTCGTCGACGCCGATCGCCGTTTCGTCGAAACCGCGTGGCAGCTTCCGGCAGGCACCATTCGCGCCGAATCCGGACGCGGCACGATCGACATGTTCCGGGAATTGGCCGACGGCCGGATCAAGGCGTGCTGGATCATCTGCAGTAATCCGGTGGCCTCGGTGGCGAATCGCAAAACCGTCATCGCCGGTCTGGAGGCGGCGGAACTGGTGATCACCCAGGACGCCTATCTCGATACCGCGACCAATGCCTATGCCGATCTGCTGCTACCGGCGGCGCTGTGGGCCGAAGCCGACGGCGTGATGGTCAATTCCGAACGCAATGTCACGTTGTTGCGGAATTCGGTGGAGCCGCTCGGCGCGGCGCTGCCGGATTGGGAGTGGATCGCGCGGATCGCGACGGCGATGGGATTCGAGGGATTCGACTACGCTTCCAGCGCCGAGATCTTCGACGAGATCCGTGGTTTCGCGAATCCGGCGACCGGATACGACCTGAGCGGAATGAGTTACGCCGCACTGCGCGAGGGTCCGATGCAGTGGCCCTGCGCCGATGCCACGCAGCGCCGCAACCCGATTCGCTATCGCACCGGCGATGCGGGCGCGCTGGTCTTCCCCACCGCGAGCGGCCGGGCCGTGTTCTGGCCACGGCCGCATATGGCTGCCGCCGAAATGCCCGACGACGACTATCCCTTCGTCCTGAATACCGGTCGTGTCCAACATCAATGGCACACGATGACCAAGACCGGGCGGGTCGCGAAGCTGAACAGATTGAATCCGGCGCCGTTTCTCGACGTGCATCCCGACGATGCGCGCGCACTCGGTGTGCGCCCCGGCGATCAGATCGAAATCGCTTCTCGCCGTGGGCGAGCGGTGCTGCCCGTGCAGATCACCGATCGGGTGCGGCCTGGCGCGTGTTTCGCACCGTTCCACTGGAACGACGAACAGGGGGAATATCTGACCATCAATGCCGTGACCAACGACGCCGTGGATCCGGATTCGCTGCAACCGGAATTCAAGGCGTGCGCGGTGACGTTGCGCCGCGTCGGGCCCGCTCGGGACACTCGCGACGAGGACGACCCGGGAGGCACCGAACCGGACGACCGGGTCGACGCCGTGGGCGCCGGCCCGGTGGTATCCGGCGGCGCACCCGCAGCGCATCCCCTCGCCGCGATGCTGGGACTCGATTCCGCAGCCGCGCCGATGCTCAGCGAGGCGGAGCGGATCTATCTGGGCGGGTATCTGGCAGCGCTGCAATCGCTTCCGGTCCAGGGGCAGCCCGTCCTCCCGGAATCGGCGCCGCTGTCCGACCGCAGCCGCTGGTGGATCGACGGGCTGCTGGCGGGGATGTACTCGCGGGCCCCCGGCTCCCCGCCCGGCGCCACAGCCGCAGCCCCCTCGACTCCGGCCGGCCCGCAGCGACGGCCGGTGACCGTGCTGTGGGCTTCCCAGACCGGTACCGCCGAAGAATTGGCCGCGACGGCCGCGGCGGCCCTCGCCGAGCACGGGCACGCGCCCCGGCTGGTCGAGATGAACGCGTGTGAACTGCCGGAACTGACCGGTGACGTCCTGTTCGTCACCAGCACCTTCGGTGACGGCGGCCCACCGGACAACGGCGCCGACTTCTGGGATCGACTGCAGGACAGCGGCACTCGCTTCCCAGGCCTCCGATATGGAATCTTCGCCCTCGGCGACTCCTCCTACGACGATTTCTGTGGCTACGGCCGCAAGGTGGATCGGCTGCTGTCCGAACGGGGAGGTGTCCGGCTGCTGGATCGCGTCGACAGCGAACCGGATCACGAGGATGCGTCGCAGGAGTGGATCACCGCGGTCCTCGCCGCCCTGGACGACGGTCACGGGAATTCGCCCACCGACGACCATGGTGCCGGCGCGCCCAGCGGTAGTGGTGCGGCCGCCACGCTCAGCGAGGGTCCGGTTCCGTCCACCGACACCGGTCGTACCGGCGCGCCCGCGGGGCTCGGCGTCCGGGTACTCGATCGCGTCGAGGCCCGCACCGCCGCGCCCGCGCGCACCACCCGATCGGTCCCCGCGCCCTTCACCCGCAACGCCCCGGTTTCGGCCCCGCTGATCCGCAACGACCTGCTGTCACGGCCCGGATCCGGTAAGGAGGTGCGGCAGTTCGGATTCGACCTGAGCGGTCTGGAGGCCGGCTACGAGGTCGGCGACAGCCTCGGGGTGTGGCCCGCGAACAGCACTGCCGCCGTGCGGAATTGGCTGGCGGCGACCGGACTCGACGGTGCCCGGCCGATCGAGATCGACGGACGCGATGTGCCACTGGAATCGGCACTGCGCACGCATTTCGACATCACCAAGATCAGTGGCGATCTGCTGTCCTTCGTCGCCGACCACAATCCCAGTCAGCAGTTGGCGAAGCTGCTGCGCCGCGACAACCGCAACGAACTGGACCGCTATCTGTGGGATCGCCATGCCGTCGACGTTCTGCGCGACTTTCCCGTACGGGCCGATCCGGTGGAATGGCTCTCGGTGCTGAAAAAGCTGCAACCGCGGCAGTATTCGATTTCCTCGAGCCCGCTGGTGAGTCCGCGCGAGGTGCAGCTCACCGTCGGTGTGGTGCGCTACGGCGCCGCCGACGACCCGCGCGGCGGGGTATGTTCCACCTTCCTCGCCGACCGGGACGAGACCGGTGGTGTGCCCGTATTCCTGCAGCGCGCACCGCATTTCCGGCCGCCGCTGGATCCGAACGCGCCGATGATCATGGTCGGCCCGGGCACCGGCATCGCGCCGTTCCGAGGCTTCCTGCATGAACGCCGCGCGCTGGGATGCCGCGGGCGCAACTGGTTGTTCTTCGGCGATCAGCACGCTCAGGACCACTTCTACTACCGCACCGAACTCGAGGACATGTTCCGCTCCGGGTTTCTCACCCGGCTCGACCTCGCCTTCTCGCGGGATCAGCGCGAGCGGATCTACGTGCAGCACCGCATGATCGAACACGGCGCCGAGTTGTGGTCGTGGCTGCGCGACGGCGCTCACCTGTACGTCTGCGGTGACGCCGCGCGGATGGCCCGCGACGTCGACGACGCCCTGCTGAAGATCGCCCGCATCCACGGCAATCTCGACGAGGATGCGGCGCTGGCGTTCAAGAAGCAGCTGACCGCGGAGAAACGGTATGTGCGCGATGTGTACTGAGCCGCCCGCTACGCGACCCCGATCGGCGGGTTGACCCGCGCGAAATCCGGCAGCCGGTAGTAGGGGTAGTACGGATACGGCGGAGTCACGGCGCTGACCTTGTTCAGCCGGGCCAGTTGCTCGGGCTCGAGTTGCCAGCCGACCGCACCGAGGTTCTGGCGCAGCTGTTCCTCGTTGCGGGCGCCGACGATGACCGTCGCGACGGTCGGGCGCGAGAGCAGCCAGTTCAGCGCGATCTGCGGTACGGACTTCCCGGTTTCGGCCGCGAGTTCGTCGAGCACGTCCACGACGTCGTAGAGCAGTTCATCGTCGACCGGCGGGCCGGCCTCGGCGGTGCGATGCAGGCGGCTGCCCGCCGGAAGTGGTTGTCCGCGCCGGATCTTGCCGGTCAACCGGCCCCAGCCCAGCGGGCTCCAGACCATCGCGCCGACGCCCTGGTCGCGGCCGAGCGGCATCAGTTCCCATTCGTAGTCGCGGCCGACCAGCGAGTAGTAGACCTGATGGGCGACATACCGCGGATGACCGCCGCGGTCGGCGGCAGCGAGGGATTTCATGAGCTCCCAGCCCGCGAAGTTGGAGGCGCCCAGATAGCGGATCTTCCCGGCGCGCACCAGATCCGCGAGCGTGTCCAGCACCTCCTCGACCGGGGTCGCGGCGTCGAAGGCGTGCAGCTGGAACAGATCGATGTAGTCGGTGCCGAGCCGGCGCAGCGCGGCATCGACGGCCGCGATCAGCCGGGAACGTCCCGACCCGGCCTCGGCGGCTCCGGGCCCGGTGGGCAGTCCTGCCTTGGTGGACAGCAGAACTCGATCCCGGCGACCGCGAATCGCGCGGCCCAGAATCTCTTCCGAGGCGCCGTCGGAGTAGACGTCCGCGGTGTCGAACATCGTGACGCCGGCCTCCAGCGCCACATCGACCATCCGGCGCGCCTGCTGGGCGTCGGTATCGCCCCACGCGCCGAACAGTTCGCCTCGGCCCCCGAAGGTGCCCGCTCCGAAGCTGAGAGCCGGGACGAGCAGACCCGAGGCACCCAATCGACGATAGTCCATGACCAACCCCTAACGGAACTGAAGTTTCATTAACACGTGAGACGATACACTCGATCCGACGCTAATGAAACTGGAGGACCGTTATGAGCTCGGACACTGCCGCTCCCGGTTCGGTACGCCCGGGCGGTCGCACGGCGCGCGTCCGCGAATCCGTCCTGCGTACGGCCGGGGATCTACTGGCCGAACGCGGCTTCGCCGAACTCGACCTCGCCGAGGTCGCGGCCCGCGCGGAGGTCGGCAAGACCACCGTCTACCGCCGCTGGCGCACCCCGGCCGGGCTGATGGCGGACATGCTCACCGATATGGCGGAAACCTCGCTGCCGCACGCCGATACCGGATCGCTACGCGGCGACCTCACCGCCAATGCCCGCCTCGTCGCGCGCACCCTGACCGACCCACGCCAGGGCCCGCTGTTCAAAGCCCTTGTCGCCGCGGCCATCTGCGATCCGGAAACCACCGCGGCCCTGCACCGGTTCTACGACGTGCGGATCACCGAATGGGAGCCGTGCGTCACGGCCGCGGTCGAACGCGGCGAACTCGCCCCCGGAACCGATGCCCGCGCCGTGGTTTCCGCCGTCTCGGCCCCGCTGTACTACCGCTTCCTGATCTCCGGCGACCCGATCGACGATGCGGTCGCGGTGACCGCCGCGGAAGCCGCGACGACAGCCGCCACCGCAGGCCTGTTCACCCGGTGAGCGAACGGAACGCTCACACCTGCCGGTACGGATCTCGCCCGGTCAGGCCGAGCAGGCGCTCCCAGTCCGACGCGTCGGCGGACACCTCGATCACCGGGCCGAACAGCCCCGGAACGCCTTCGCGCGGCGTCTCCCGGAACTGCTCGAGCAGCACCGCTACATCCTTGTCGGCCGGCTCGAATCGGCGACCCGTGGCACACGCCAGGTCCCAGCTGTGCATCACCACCTCGTTCAGGGCGAATCCGGCCATCGCGGGCGCGGGGGCGGTGACGCCGCCCACCTCGGTATCGCCCTCCCAGGCGGCCGGATCGCGCCACGCCTCGGTGAGCGCCTTCAACTGCGTCGTGATCAGCTCGCCCCACCCCTCGGGCAGATCCGCATCCGGCGCCTGCTGCGGCGGCGCGGAGCGGCCGACGCCTTCCTTGGTGGCACCCTGACGGAATCCCTCGGTGAATCCGAGGGTGTGGAACAGCAGATCCCGCACGCTGACCCCCGGGCTCGGGGTCGCGGCGCTCAGATCGTCCGCGCCGATGCCGCTGATGATCTCGGTCATCGCATCGGTGGCGCTCTCCAGATCGAAGTGGGGTGTCGCCATGTGGTCCTCCTCCGAATACGGCCTGTACCGGCACAGGCACTCATAGAGAGGACGACGCGGACCACCCGAATTCATCGGCGGCCGCGAACGAACGGTTGCCAGCCGCACGCGGTGAGGGCATCCTCGACAGTGCCGGATCGCGGTATCCGGCGAATCGGACCCCCGAGCGGAAGGGAGCAACCGATGACCGATCCCACCATCGACACCACCTCCGTCGATATGGTTCCGGAGGCCGACCAGCTGGACCAGAATCTCGAGGTGGCGCCGGACGAACCCGAATTCGACGCACCGGCCGTCGACCGCGAAGCCGCCGAGGCCGACCTCATCGAGCAGTCCATTCCCGTGCCGCTCGACGACGAATACGACGAGCCCGAGGCCGGTTACTGAGCTGACCGGTTCCCGGTCTAGCCGGTACCCGGTCTATTCGGTACCGATTTATTCGATGCCGGCACGCACCGCGGCATGCAACTCGCGCAGGCTGGATCGCTCGGTTGCAACCTCCAGCACGCGAATGCCGTGGGCGTGCCCGGTCATTTCCACCGCCAGTTCGGCGGGGTCGACCTGCCGGTGCGGAATCCGGTAGGCGGCGCACAGCGCGGCCAGATCCATCCCGTGCGGGGTGCCGAAGATGCGCTCGAAGACGCCGGCGTATTGCGGATCACCCTGTTCGAGCAGTTCGAAGATGCCGCCACCGTCGTCGTTGGCGACCACGATGGTCAGATCCGCCGGGCGCGGCTCCCCCGGGCCGATCAGCAGGCCGGAGGCGTCGTGCAGGAAGGTCAGATCGCCGATCAGCGCGAAGGTCCGGCCGGGATGGCTCAGGGCCGCGCCGACCGCGGTGGACACCGTGCCGTCGATACCGGCCACGCCGCGGTTGGACAGCACCTTCACACCGGGACGCGGATGCGACACGAGCGCCGCGTCGCGCACCGGATTCGAGGCGCCGAGCAGTAGCTGGTCGCCCTCGCGCAGGGCGTCCATCACCACCGAGGCCACGTGCAGGCCGGTCGGCTTGGGATGGCGGGCGAGTTCGGTGCGGATCGCGCGGCACGCCATCGCGTCGAGTTCGCGGCACTGCTCGAGCCACTCCGGGCGCGGCGCCCCCGAGGTGACCGCGCGGGTGCCGGTGCCGACGACATTGCCGGACACATCGGGCCAGCGCGGCCCGGTGGTCAGCGCGAAGACGGTGACATCCGGATCGGCCAGCACCTTCGACACCTGCCGATGCAGCGTCGGCCGGCCGGTGATGACGGCCTGGCGCGGCTTCAACAGCGGCAGCGCCAGCGGATGCAGGGCGGGGCCGGGCATCGCGGCGGTGGGTTCGGCGACCGTGGGCAGCTGCGCCAGCTCGGCGCGATAGCCCGCGCCGTGACCGGAGATGACGACGGTATCGAGCGTCAGGTCGATCTCGAGCGGTACGTCCAGGGTCGCGTACTGAGTTTCGGTCCACGGCGCGTCACCGGCGCGTCCGGCCGGAATCGGCTCGCCGGCAACGGCATCGGGGACCAGCGGCTCGCGCAGCGGAATGTCGAAGTGCACGGGCCCGGCGTTGCCGGACCGGGTGCCGCGCGCGGCGGCCAGGACGCGGCAGACCGCGGCCCGCCACACACTGTTCTGACTGCGGTAATCCGGTTCCGCTTCGGCCAGGCCCAGGCTGATCGCGGCCCGCACCTGACTGCCGAACAGGCCGAACTGCTCGACGGTCTGGTTGGCGCCGCTGCCCAGCATCTCGTAGGGCCGGTTGGCGCTGAGCACGATCAGCGGCTGCCGGGCGTAGTTGGCCTCCAGCACCGCGGGCCCGAGGTTGGCCACGGCGGTTCCCGAGGTCATCACCACCGGCACCGGTGCCCCGGTGGACACCGCCATGCCAACCGCGAGAAATCCGGCGGTCCGCTCGTCGATGCGCATATGCAGTCGCAGCCGCCCCGCCGCATCGGCCGCCTGCAGCGCGAAGGCCAGCGGCGCGTTGCGTGAGCCCGGGCACAGCACGACATCGCGCACACCCCCGCGCACCAGCTCGTCCACCACGACCTGGGCCTGTGCTGTCGATGGATTCACCTCCCCAGACTGTCAGACCTTCCGGCCGTAGGGGACGTCGACCCGCTCACACCGGGTTCATCGAGTTAGGTTTTGCTAACCTAATATTCATGGCCAAGCGGACCAAGTACGTCAAGCCCGAGGAGCGGCGGATCCTCACCGCCGAGGTGCTGGCGAACAAGCGGATCAGTCCGAATTTCGTGCGGGTGACGCTCGGCGGCGCCGGTCTCGCCGAGTTCACCCCGATGGGATTCGACCAGTGGTTCCGGCTCTTCCTGCCGCGCGACGGTGAACTGCGGCTGCCCTCGGCGGCGAGCAATCTCTGGTACGCGCAGTGGCTGATGATGAGCAAGGAGCACCGCCCGGTGGTGCGCAACTACACCGTGCGCGAGTTCCGGCCGGCCGGCCGGGGAGAATTCGGCGAAACCGCCGAGCTGGACATCGATTTCGCCATGCACGGCGAGCACACCCCCGCCTGCGGGTGGGCGGCGAACACCACCCCGGGCACCGCGGTGGGACTGCTCGACGAGGGCATCATGTACCGACCGCCGCATCATTGTTCGTGGTCGCTGCTGGCGGGCGACGAGAGCGCCCTGCCGGCGATCGCCGGAATTCTGCGGTCGGCGCCGCGGGATCTGCGAGGTGCGGCGTATCTGGAGATCACCCCACCCCGACGATGCGCAGGATCTGGGCGAACCCGAAGGGGTCGTGGTGAATTGGCTGGTCCGCGGCGATCCGGAGGCCGAGATCGGCAGTCTCGCATTGGCAGCCGCGCGAGCGGGAGACATCGCGGCGAGCGGGGTCTACGCCTTCGTGGCGGGAGAACAGAAACTGGCCTCCGGCCTGCGGCGACATCTCGCGAACGAGCGCGGAATCGCCAAGGCGGACATCACTTTCACCGGCTACTGGCGGTTCGGGAAGTCGGCGCCGGGCTGATCGGCACCGCGCGGCGCGGGTGGATTCCGACGGGACCCGCGGCGCTCACCTCGTGCCGCCGCGGCCCCCCGCCGTCCGGCATCCGGGGATCACACTCCGTCCGGATGCCGAACGACGAGGTCGCAGAACCGCAACTCAGCCGGCGTGCCGCTGGACCAGGTCGCCGACGCGCGGGAGCGCCTCGACCACATGCTTTTTCGCCGACGAACGCAGCGACGAGTACGCCTTCTTCAGCGCCGGCCGCGACGAGGCCTCGGCACGCGCGTCGGTCACCGCGAGCAGCGACTCGGCAACCTCGTCGGAGTTGGCGACCAGCAGATCGGCAAACGAGCCGCTACCCGACGCCTGGTACTGGGCCCAGTACGGTTCCAGCCGCTCGACGAACTTGGGTGCGAACGACTCCAGCGCGTCCGAGACGATGGTCGGGCTGACCTTCTTCACCGCGGCGTAGCCGCCCTTCACGGCCAGGCCCGATGCACCCCCCTTATCCGACACCTCCGCATCCAGAACCTCCTGGGCGTCGGCCAGGAAGGCCGGGCGTTTGGCGTCATCGAGCAGGGATTCAGACAGTGCTGCAACCACTTTCAGGTTCCTCCGGATAGTTTTTCGATGAGCGAGCGCGGGTAACTATACGCATCGGACGCACCGGACACACCGTCCTCCGGCCGACTACGGCTGCCAGGGCAGCAACTGCACCATGAGCCCTTCACAATCGGCGAGCAACGTTTCGGATTCGTCGCGCAGTCGCGCGGAGACGAAAGTCTTGCGCCCGTCCACCCGATCGACGGTTCCCTCGACCGTCAGCGGCGTCTCCAGCGGCGTCACCTTACGGTAGTTGACGTGCAGAAACGCGGTGCGGCTGATCGGCCGTCCGGCGTAGTGCACCAGCGAGCCGAACAGATCGTCGAACAGCAGCGGCAGCACGCCGCCGTGCACGGCGTTGTTGCCGCCGAGGTGATACCGGCGGAATTCGCCACGCATCCGGACACCCGTGGGACCGGCCTCGGTCATCACCCACGGCGGCAGCAGCAGACTGCCGCGTCCCGGCAGCGCCGGCACTCGGCCCGACGGGCCCTGCAGTTCCGGTGCGCGATAGGGCGCGAGCAAGTCGGCCAAGGCGTTCGCCTGCGCGAGTGCCTGCCCGAACACCTCGTCGGGACAGTCGACGGAGACGGTGAGGTCCTGCAGCGTGCGCATCGCCTCCAGGAACGGCGCGTAGTTCGCGCCGAGTTCGGCCTCCTCCACCTTGGGAAATCCGCCGTGCTTCTCGTACCGATCGGCATCGACCGCACTGGTGTCGATCGCCGGTTCCGCGCGCTCACTCATACCTGCACGGTAACGCCAGTTCTTACACCGTCCAACCCAACCCGTCGGTAGCTCGCCGGTTCTGCGACGTACCGGACGAACATCACATTTGCGGCGGCCGGCCCGGCGCGGGCGAACAGCCGGTGACGGGTGGGGTGCATGATGGCTCGGGTGACGTTCAATCCGAAACTCTGGGAGCCCGTCGTGGGTTTCGAGGACCTGACCGACATCACCTATCACCGGCACATCGAGCAGGGCACCGTCCGCGTGGCCTTCGATCGCCCGGAGGTGCGCAACGCCTTCCGGCCGCACACGGTCGATGAGCTGTACCGCGCGCTCGACCACGCGCGGATGACGCCGGATGTGGGTGCGGTCCTGCTCACCGGGAACGGCCCCAGTCCCAAGGACGGCGGATGGGCGTTCTGCTCCGGCGGCGATCAGCGCATCCGCGGGCGCAGCGGATATCAGTACGCCGACGGTGAGACCGCCGACACCGTGGACAAAGCCCGCGCCGGACGCCTGCACATTCTCGAGGTGCAGCGGCTGATCCGGTTCATGCCGAAGGTGGTCATCGCGCTGGTCAACGGCTGGGCGGCCGGTGGCGGACACAGCCTGCACGTGGTCTGCGACCTCACTCTGGCCAGCCGTGAGCACGCCCGGTTCAAGCAGACCGACGCCGATGTGGGCAGCTTCGACGGCGGCTACGGCAGCGCCTACCTGGCGAAGATGGTCGGGCAGAAGTTCGCCCGGGAGATCTTCTTCCTGGGCCGCCCCTACACCGCCGAGCAGATGCACCACATGGGTGCGGTGAACGCGGTCGTCGACCACGACCGGCTCGAGGACGAGGCGCTGGAGTGGACCGCCGACATCCTCGCGAAGTCGCCGCAGGCCCAGCGCATGCTCAAATACGCGTTCAACCTGACCGACGACGGCCTGGTGGGCCAGCAGCTCTTCGCCGGTGAGGCGACTCGCCTCGCCTACATGACCGACGAGGCGGTCGAGGGCCGCGACGCGTTCCTGGAGAAGCGCAAGCCGGACTGGAGTCCCTACCCGTACCACTTCTGAGCCGGGCTTCCCGCCGGACCTCGCGAAGCGGCCACTCGGCCCGAGGTCGTCCCTCTAGGCTCGATTCGTGGACATCCTCAGCAGTCGAATCATCCTGCGGCCGAGCGATTACGAACGCACGCTGGCGTTCTACCGGGACGGGCTCGAGTTGGCGATCGCACGGGAGTATCCGGGCGGCACGGTGTTCTTCGCCGGGCAATCGCTGATCGAGGTGGCCGCGCACGGACGCGACGAGACGGCGCCGGCCGGTTTCGCGGGCGCCGTCTGGTTGCAGGTGCGCAACGCGAGTATCGCGGCCACGGAATTGGCGACCCGGGGAGTCCCGATCGATCGTTCGCCCGTGCGGGAACCCTGGGGTCTGATCGAGATGTGGCTGCGCGATCCGGACGGCGTTCCGATCGTGCTGGTGGAGGTGCCCGCCGACCATCCGATCCGGCGCGACACCCGCAAGCCCCCGGAATGACCCCGCCTTACCATCCCGGTTCGTCCGACATGTCGGGAACCTGGCCAACGCGTTAACGGATCGATAACGCACACTGGAGGCGTGACCGCCGAACTGTTCGTTCTGCTCATCGTCGTCGTCACGGCTCTCGTTTTCGACTTCACCAACGGCTTCCACGACACCGCCAACGCCATGGCGACCTCGATCGCCACCGGCGCCCTGCGCCCGCGCGCCGCGGTGCTGCTGTCGGGCGGGCTGAATCTGATCGGCGCCTTCCTCAGTGTCGAGGTGGCCGCCACCGTCGCCGAAGGCATCGTGCGCCTGGACGAGGTGGGCGGCGCCGATCTGCTCGCCATCGTCTTCGCCGGACTGGTCGGCGGCATTCTGTGGAATCTGCTCACCTGGCTGCTCGGGCTGCCGTCGAGTTCCTCCCACGCCCTGTTCGGCGGGCTCATCGGGGCCACCATCGCCGCGCTCGGCTGGAGCGGGGTGATCTGGTCGGCCGGGCAGAAGGGCGTGCTCACCAAGATCATCGTGCCCGCGGTGCTGGCGCCCGTGGTCGCGGCGCTGGTCGCCTCGATCGGCACCTGGCTGGTGTACCGGATCACCCGCAGCAGCGATCAGCGAGTGGTGAACCGGAGTTTCCGCTGGGGCCAGATCGGTTCGGCCTCGCTGGTGTCGCTGGCCCATGGCACCAACGACGCGCAGAAGACCATGGGCATCATCTTCCTGGCGCTCATCGCCTACGGATCGAAACAACCCAGCGACCCGTTGCCGCTGTGGGTGATCGTGGCCTGTGCGGTGGCCATCGCCGCGGGCACCTCGCTGGGCGGCTGGCGCATCATCCGGACCCTCGGCAAGGGTCTGGTCGACATCACCCCGCCGCAGGGGCTGGCGGCCGAATCCACCAGCGCCGCGATCATTCTCACCTCGGCGCATTTCGGCTTGCCGCTGTCGACCACGCAGACGGTGACGGGCGCCATCCTGGGTACGGGTATGGGCCGTCCGGGCGCCGAGGTGCGCTGGTCGGTGCTCGGGCGCATGGTGGTGGCCTGGGTCTTCACCCTTCCGCTGGCCGGGCTGGCGGGCGCGATCTGCTGGGCGCTGGCGCATCTGATCGGCGGCCTGCCCGGCGTGCTGGTGGTCTTCGCCATCCTCATCGCGATGGCCGGCCTGATCTATCTGCGCTCGCGCCGGACCCCGGTGCACGCCGCGAACGTCAACGAGCAGTGGACGAGTCTGCCGGGCGCCGACGGCACCGGGACCGCCGGTTCGGCACCCGCCGACCCCGAGGACGCCGCCGCGACCTCGGCACCGCCCGAGCCCGGAAAGCCCACACGGACCGACGACTCACGCGCCTCCCATCGCGCCGCAAGGAATCTCTGATGCAGACCCTGATCGACGATCTGACCGAACTGTGGCGAGTCACCGCCGCCGCCTTGCTCTTCGGGGCGGGACTGCCGGCGATCTTCGCGCTCGGGGTGCGGCTGCATTCGATCGCGGGGGCTGCGCCACAACCGGATTCCACCCGCCGGCGTGCGGCTGCGGCCTGCGCGGGGTTGTGTTATTCGGTGGTAACGCTGACCGTCATCGCCGGAGTGCTGTTCGTTGCCAGAGGTTTTCTGGCCGCACGGCTCGGCATCCATCTGTTCGGTCAAGGCTGAGCGGCCGCACGGCGCCGCCCTGATCGTCGAAAGGACATTCGTGACCACCGAATCCGCATCGCCCCAGCAACCCGAATCGAACGAGACCACGCCGTCGGTCCTGCAGAAGGTGCTGGGCTGGCTGCGCGCCGGATATCCGCAGGGTGTGCCGCAATCCGACTATGTCGCGCTGCTGGCCGTCCTGCATCGCCGGCTCACCGACTACGAGGTGCATCTGGTGGTCGAGGAGCTGGTGCGCGAACGCGCCGGCGACGACGAGATCGCCCAGCACGAGATCGAGGCGGCGATCGCCCGAGTTGCCAAGGAGCTGCCGGGCGAGGACGATATCGCTCGAGTGGCATCGCACCTGGCAGCGGGTGGTTGGCCGCTGGCGACACCGACGTCGGACTGACCTTCTCCCCGATTCAGCGAAGGAAGTGCGGACCCGTTCACGGGTCATCGACCTCGACATGACACGATCGCGAACGTGAGCACCACCCTGCGGACCCTCCCCATGCCCACCGGAGCCGCGGTGGGTGACGTCTTGCCGCATCTGCGGGAAGCCTTGGAGGGCAACGGTCCGGCGTGGCTGCCGATCCCCACCGGCGATCGCCGGGAATCCCATCGACTCTCCAGCGCACTGCGCCCGGGTGAGGAGATCGAGGACGATGTGGCCCTCGTGGTCACCACCTCCGGCACCACCGGCGTCCCCAAGGGCGCGATGCTCACCTCGGCCGCCCTGCGCGCCAGCGGCGATGCCACCCACGAGCGGCTCGGCGGTCCGGGCCAGTGGCTGCTGGCGCTGCCGACCCACCACATCGCCGGGGTGCAGGTGCTGTTGCGCAGCATCCAGGCGGGCGTCGAACCGGCGGTGCTGGACGTCTCGGGTGGTTTCCTACCCGGCGGGCTGGCGACGGCGGTGGCCGGGATGACCGGACCCCGGCGCTACACCTCGCTGGTGCCCACGCAGCTCATCAAGGCCCTCGACGATCCGGTCGGCGCGCAGGCGCTCGCCGAGCTGGACGCGGTACTGGTCGGCGGCGCGGCGACACCGAAGCCGGTACTCGACCGGGCCCGCGCGGCCGGGATCAACGTGGTCCGCACGTACGGCATGAGCGAGACCTGCGGCGGCTGCGTCTACGAGGGTGTGCCGCTGACGGGTGCGAAGGTGCGCATCGAGGACGGGCGGGTGCTGCTGGGCGGGGCCATGCTGGCCAAGGGCTATCGCGGCATCCCCGACCACCCGGCGTTCGCCGAGCCCGGCTGGTTCCGCACCGAGGACGCCGGCACCTTCGACGACGGCGTGCTGACCATCACCGGCCGCCTGGACGAGGCCATCATGACCGGTGGCCTGCTGGTGATCCCGCAGGTCGTCGAGGCCGTGCTCGCCACCCATCCGGCGATCAACGAGGCCGTGGTGCTGGGCCTGCCCGATCCGCGGCTGGGCCAGCGGGTGGCGGTGGCGGTGGTGCCCAATCCGGGTGCGACCCCCACGCTGGACGAATTGCGCGCGCACGTGGTGGCCGAGCTGGACCCGATCGCGGCCCCGCGGGAACTGGCGATCCTCGACGAGATCCCGATGCGCGGCCCCGGCAAGCCGAATCGCGTGAAGCTGCGCGAGCACCTGCTGGAGCAGGCGACGCACTGACCGCTCGGCAGTGACACCGCTCACACCGCCACTGTCCTGATCGAGGCCTCCACCTGCGGCGATGCCGCCGCTTGCGTGGACCGTGCGTTATGCAAGCGGCCCTCGATCGCCCTTGCGCGAGCGTGCAACAGCGGTGCAAGAAGGGTGCAAGACGCCCCCCGCACAGTTGTGTCATGACTTCTTACGCACCTGCTGATGCACTCGCCATCGAGGCGGACGGGCTGGTCAAGCTCTTCGGGGAGCAGCGGGCCGTCGACGGGGTGAGCCTGGCGGTGCCGCAGGGCGCCGTCTACGGCGTGCTCGGCCCGAACGGGGCCGGCAAGACCACCACCATCCGCATGCTCGCCACCCTGCTGCGCCCCGACGGCGGCCGGGCCCGGATCTTCGGTCACGACGTCGTGGCCGAACCCACCGCGGTCCGCTCGCTGATCGGCGTCACCGGCCAGTACGCCTCGGTCGACGAAAAGCTCAGCGCCACCGAGAATCTGATCATCTTCTCCCGGCTGCTCGGGCTGAGCCGGGCCGAGTCCAAGCGCCGCGCGGCCGAACTGCTCGAGGAATTCGGGCTCACCGAGGCGGCGACCAAGGCCCTGGAGAACTTCTCCGGCGGTATGCGCCGGCGCCTGGATCTGGCCGCCAGCCTGATCGCGACGCCGCCGCTGCTGTTCCTCGACGAGCCGACCACCGGCCTGGATCCGCGCACTCGCGCGCAGATGTGGGAGACCATCCGCCGGCTCGTGCGCGAGGGCGCCACGGTGCTGCTCACCACGCAGTACCTGGACGAGGCCGACCAGCTCGCGGACCGCATCGCGGTGATCGACCACGGCAAGGTGATCGCCGACGGCACCTCCGACGAACTCAAGGGTTCGGTCGGACAGTCGGCGCTGCAGATCACCGTCGCCGACCGCGACACCATCGAACGGGCCCGCACGCTCATCGGCGAATTCCTCTCCCGCGCCGACGGCAAACTGGTCGAGGCGAGCATCTCCCCCGAGGCCGGCCGCGTCACCGCCCCGCTCAGCGATCCGAGCGTCACCGCGGATCTGCTGGTCCGGTTGCGCGACAACGATATCCGCGTCGACGAGATCACCGTCAGCAAGCCGAGCCTGGACGAGGTGTTCTTCGCCCTCACCGGCCACGCCGCCGAATCCGAGGACGCCGGCACCGATTCCGAGGGCACCGCGGCATGAGGCCGGCCCCCGCCACGTTCCCCACTCCCCCGAAGGACATATCGTGACCACCACTCTTCCCGCTCCCGCAACCGGCCGGCACGCCGCGCGCGCCGCGATTCCCGTTGCCAGCAATCACATTTCACTCCGCCAGACCGTCGCGAACTCGCTCACCATGGCGTATCGCGGCATCCTCAAGATCAAGCACAATCCGGAGCAGCTGTTCGACGTCACCGTGCAGCCGATCCTGTTCACCGCCCTGTTCGCCTATATCTTCGGCGGCGCCATCGGCGGCAGCGTGCAGGCCTATCTACCGGTGCTGATTCCGGGCATCCTGGTCCAGACGGTCGTGCTCACCTCGGTCGTCACCGGCACCCAGTTGCGCGAGGATATGGACAAGGGCGTCTTCGACCGCTTCAAATCCCTTCCCATCGCCCGGGTTTCGGCCCTGGCCGGGGCGCTGATCGCCGATATGGTCCGCTACGGCATCGCGACGGTGCTCACCATCGTGGTCGGCCTGATCCTGGGCTACCGGCCCGAGGGCGGCGTCCTCGGCGTGGTCGTCGCCGGTCTGGTCGTGGTGTTCTGCTCGTTCGCGGTCAGCTGGATCTGGGCTCTGGTCGGTGTCACCGGTAAGAGCGCCGCCTCGGTGCAGGGCATCTCCATGATGATCATGTTCCCGCTGACCTTCATGTCCGGTGCGTTCGCTCTCGTCAGCACCATGCCCGGCTGGATGCAGGGCATCAACAAGGCCAATCCCGTGTACTACATGGTGAATTCGTGCCGCGAGCTGATGAACGGCAACATCTACAGCAGCAACCTGGCGTGGTGCCTGATCGGCTCGGCGGTCGTGATCGCGATCTTCGCCCCGCTGGCCATCCGGGCCTACATGCGCCGGGCGTGATGTGCCCCTCCCCCATGTCCGCCGGTCGCGAAAGCGACCGGCGGACAACCCTTTTCACGGCTATGACCGCATCATCCGGCACGCAGTCCGGCGATCGCCCGACTACCGCCTCAGGCGCCCAGCAGAGTTTCGAGCTCCGGCAGCATCGCCAGGACGCGCTGTGCGGCCGAACGGCGGTTGAGTCTCGAGACCGCATCATGCCCGGCAACGATCAGCTCCGCGCCGACGGTGGCCCGCGCCAGAGCCAGATGCCGATTCCAGCGCATCGAGGAATAGTCCTGGCGGCCGATCACCTTCACCCCCAGGGCCAGCAGCCTCGCGCCGGTTTCCGGGTCGGTACCGGACCGGATCAGGAAGGAGCCCAGCGCACCGGCGGCACCCCCGATCTGGGGGAGATCGATGAACTGAGTGAGCCGCTCACGCGCCGCTCGCGCCAGCTGACCGGGCAATCGCGGCACCTCGTGCAGGGCATCGTGGAGAATGTGGGCGTCGAGTACGGCACTGGCGACGATGATGTCGCCCGGCCCGGGGCCACCACCGGAATTGGGCCAATCGAACAGTTGCAGGCTGCGCCGGAACGTGCGCAGACCACGCTCGATCTCGCCCTCCGCCAGTTCGAGTTCCGCCATTCCGGCCACGACCGCGCCCTTGCGGTGGTTGGGCTGCGTCACCGGTTCGTCCAGTCCGACGCCGTCGTCGATGACACCCAGCGCGTATTCGAGTTCGCGCCGCGCCTCGACCAACTGTCCGGCGCCGACCATGGAGACCGCGAGGAAGCTGCGCAATTCCACACTTTCCTCGAAGCAGCGCAACTGCTGCATCAGCTCGGCCGCGCGACGGTAGTAGGCCACGGCCTCCTCGTAGCGTGCCGCCTGCGAGGCCATCTGCCCGAGATGCTGGGAGCACATCGCGGTGCCCCAGACATCGCGCCCCTCGGCCAATGCGAGGGCTTGCCGCGCATCGCGGATCGACCCGGCGGTATAGCTCGCGTTCTCCCGCATATTGGCGCGCAGCAGGAAGGCGAGCGCACGCACGAGATCGTCGTCGGAGCGGGTACCCGCCGCCATCAAACGCACGCCGTGGGCGACAGTGATTCGCGCGCAGAGCATGGCACCGAGAAATCGGATTCCGGGCGTGAGATCGGCCGTGGCGAGCAAGCGGCGAGCGCGGGCGCGGATCACCGCGATGGGCCGCAGTCCGGGATCGCCGAAGGCCATATGCATCGCCAGGAAGATGTAGCTCTGCAACTCCAGATCCGACTCGACGCGGGTGCGCGGCCCCTCGGGCGGCGGCACCGGCACGATCCGGGGCGCCCAGCTCATCAGCTCCATATGGGCGCCGCGCATCACCCACAGCATGGCGACGGGCGCGAACACCGCGTACACCGTGCGGGAATCGCCGGTCTCCGCGGCGTGGCGCAACACCGCCAGCAGGTTGTCGAGTTCGGCGGCGACCGACAGCACGGTGCGAATCTGATCCGGACCCTCGTAGTTCCGTGCCGCGTCGTGCGCGAATTTCCGTGCCCAGCAGCACATCCGGTCCATCACGAGATTGGCCTCACCGGTGGCGATCAGCTGTTCCTCACCGAATTCGCGCACCGTCTCGAGCATGCGGTAGCGGGTGGCGACCATCTCGTCGTCGGCCAGTACGGTCAGCAGCGACTGGCTCACCAAGCCGTCCACCGCGGCCACCGCGTCGATCGAATCCGTCCCCGCCACCACGGATTCCGCTGCGTCCAGGGAGAATCCGGCGGGGAACCGGCACAGCCGCCGCAGGGCCACCCGCTGTTCGGGTTCGAGCAGATTCCAGCTCCACTCGATCACCGCGTGCAGGGTGCGGTGGCGTTCGGGTGAGCTGCGGTCACCCGAACGCAACAGCGCGAAGCGATGGTCGAGCCGGCTTTCGATCTCCTCCACGCTCATGGTCCGCACGCGGGCCGCGGCGAGTTCGATGGCCAGCGGCAGCCCGTCCAGGGTGCGGCACAGCCGGGCCACGACCGCCGGATCCAGCCGGGCCGAGGGGCGCACCGCCCGCGCCCGGCTGACGAACAACTCCGTGGCGGGTGAGCCCTGCGCGTCGATCGCCAAGGGCGGCAACGGATAGACCGTCTCCGCCGTGATGGCCAGCGGCGCCCGGCTGGTGGTCACCACCGTGAGATGTTCACAACTGCCGACCAGGTCGGCGACCACCTCGGCCGCCGCGTCGATGAGATGTTCGCAGTTGTCCAGGATGAGCAGGACGGGACGCAACGACAGCGCCTCGCGCAATCGGCGCCGGCCGTCGATGGTCTGGTTGCGGCGCAACACATTCGCTTCGCGGGAGTACTCGTTGACGCCGAGCACCGCACCGATGGCCGCCTCGATCTCCGCGCACGTCGCGGCGTGGCGCTCACCGGCATCGCCGTCGGAAGCGGCACGCAGCGAGGCCAATTCGACCAGCGCCACCGCCTGCCTGCCCGCGATCCGCGCACCGAGCTCGTTGGCGACGCGGGTCTTGCCGGTACCGCCCGGACCGAGCACGGTCGTCACCCGGAATTCCTGGACGAGTTTCTCCAGCGCCACCAGATCGCCGTCGCGGCCCAGCAGCGGATTCGGGGCCGCGCGCAGGCCCAGGGCCGTATTGGGCGGCGCGGCAGCGGTTTCCGGCGGGCCGTAGGGCGGTTCCGAGGTCAGCGCGTGCTGGGCGGTGGACACCCGCTGTGTCGCGGAGGTGACCGGCACGGGATGCGACGGCACCGGGCCCACCGCCGGATGGTCGCCACGCAGAATCGCGGTGTTCAACGCGACCAGCGCCGGGCCGGGGTCCGCGCCCAATTCCTCACCGAGCCGCGTCCGCAGTCCGGCGAAGACCTCCAGGGCCTCGTTCGCCCGTCCGTCGCCGGCGAGCAAGCGCATCAGGGTGGCGTGCGCGGGCTCGTCGAGCGGCTCGGCCGCGGCCGCCCGCCGCGCCACTCGCAGCGCACCGCCGAGATCCCCGGCGGCCTCCCGCGCCGCCAGTTCCAGGGTGTCCAGGGCCGACCAGCGCGCGGCCGCGAATTCGTGCAGTTCGTCGGCGACGGGGCCGAGCGGCAGATCGGCACCGGGTTCGCCCCGCCACAGCGCGCGCGCTCGCTGCACCAGGCCGAGGCATCCGGCGGTGTCGCCGCGCTCGAACCGCAGCTGCGCCTCCCGTTCCAGGGCGCGGGCCAGGCTCAGGTCGACCTGCTCCTCGGTCAGCAGCAGCCGGTACCCCGCCGGGCCGATTTCCAGCGCACCCTCCGGCAAGGCCGACCGCAGTCTCGAGACCTGCGTGTGCAGGGCGTTCATCGGCGCGCGCGGCGGCTGCTCGCCCCAGATGTCGTCGATCAGCGCCTGGGCGCTGCGGCTGCGCCCAGGATGAACGGCGAGCGCGGCGACCAGCAACCGCGCCCGAGCGCCGGGCACCGCGACGAGATCCGCCTCGCGGCGCAGCGCGACCTCGCCCAGAAGCGCCACGCGAACATCCATCTCGGGCAGCCTTTCGTCCCGGCCGCTGCTGTCCGGCCGGGTATGCGTCGTCCCGGCATTCGCACGGGCGGAGCGCGATGCCGGCCCGGAGCCGCTGTGATCAGGAAACATGCCGTCGCAATCGTATGTGACCGGTCGAATGAATATCGGGCGCTGCGCCGGGGCCGACCGCTCCCCGGGCCACACATCTCGTAGAGTTTACTCCGATATATCGTAATAATGTTGTCGACAGGGTCGCGTGGTGACACTGCGCTGCCGCCTCCGGGCTACCACCATTAGGCTGTGTCGATTCTGCCCAATGGTGAAGCCCTCCGTGGTGACACTGCGCTGCCGCCTCCGGGCTACCACCATTAGGCTGCCGGATATGGCTAGTGCAGCACAATGGCTCGAAGGCGCCCGCCCGCGGACGCTGCCCAATGCGATCGCCCCGGTCCTCGTCGGCACCGGCGCGGCCGCCTCGCTGGATGCCGCGGTGTGGTGGAAGGCCCTGCTGAGCCTGCTGGTTTCGCTGACTCTCATCATCGGCGTCAACTACGCCAACGACTACTCCGACGGCATCCGCGGCACCGACGACGAGCGCGTCGGCCCACTGCGACTGGTCGGTTCGGGTCTGGCGAGTCCGGCCGCGGTGCGCGGCGCGGCCATCGCCTGTCTGAGCGTGGGCGCGGTCTTCGGATTGATCCTGGTGATCACCACCGCGTGGTGGCTCCTGCTGATCGGCGCGGCCTGCCTGGCCGGCGCCTGGTTCTACACCGGCGGCAGTAAGCCTTACGGCTACAGCGGTTTCGGTGAGATCGCCGTCTTCGTCTTCTTCGGCCTGGTCGCGGTGCTGGGCACCGAATTCGTGCAGGCCGAACGGCTCGACTGGGCCGGACTGGTCGGCGCGATCGCGGTCGGCGCGTTCTCCAGCGCGGTGCTGGTCACCAACAATCTGCGCGACATCCCCACCGATTCGCTGACCGGCAAGACCACCCTCGCCGTCAAACTGGGCGACACCCGCACCCGCACACTGCATCTGGTGCTGATGGTGGTGCCGTTCGTGGCCTCGCTGCTGCTGGCGATGCGCACACCGTGGGCCCTGGTGGGCCTGCTGGCGATACCGCTCGCCGTGCGATCCAACGCCCCCGTGCGCGGTGGGCAGCAGGGACCGGGATTGATTCCCTCGCTGCGCGATACCGGTTTGGCGATGCTGGGCTGGTCCCTGCTCACCGCACTGGCGCTCGGCCTCGGCTGACGAACGGTGACGCGACAGCGTCAGTCCCGGCCGCCCTCCGGGACCACGACGCCGAGCACCCAGTTGACGAGTGTCACGATGACGGCCCCGAAGATCGCCGCCCAGAACCCGTCGACCCGCAGGCCGTAGTCGGTGGTTTCGGTGATCTTCGCCGTCAGCCACAGCATGAGGGCGTTGATCACCAGCAGGAACAGCCCCAGCGTGACGATCACCAGCGGGAGCGACAGCAATTTCACGATCGGCTTGATCAGCGCGTTGACCAGTCCGAAGACGATCGCGACGCAGACCACGACGAGAATCTTGCCGCCGGTGCCCGCATCGGGCGGATCCTTCAATTCGATACCGCCGACCCAGGCCGCCGCGAGCCAGATCGCGAGGGCGTTGATCGCCAAACGGAGCAGAAGTGCCATGCGGCAATGCTAACGGCGGAGGCCGTCAAGCCGCGCGATCGAGCATTTCCTGTACCGCGCTGCGCACTCGTTCCATCCCTTCGCTGCCGCCCAGCAGTTCCCGGGTGGCAGGGTTGGGCGCGCGCAGGATGCCGAGCAGGACGTGACCGGCCTCGATACGGTCGTCACCACGGGAGATCGCTTCTCGCAGTGACAGTTCCAAGGTCTTCTTGGCCTCGCGGGTGAAGGGGATGTGGCCGAAGCTCATTCCACCGCCGAACCGGAACCGCCCGCGGCCCTTGTCCGGAACCGGCACCGCTTCGTCGAAGGCCCCCTCGCCGAAGGTGGCCTGCACACTGTCTCGCACCGCGTCCAGATCGATGCCGATCGACTTCAGCGCGGCCGCGTCCTCCTCACCCAGCGGTTCCTCGGTCCGCGGCCGGCCGGGTAGTGCCCTCCGAATCGCCTCGGCGCTGATGCCGTTTTCCTCCAGTATTTTTCGCAGCGGCGCATCCGAACAGGTGGCGAGTCCCAGCAGCAGGTGCTCGACATCGATACTGGGCGAACGCAATTCACGCGCTTCCTCCTGCGCGTCCACGACGGCGGAGCGCGCCGCCTTGGCAAATCTCTCGAACATCAGTGGATTCCGCCTTTCCGGTTGTACTTCTGATGGACCGCCTGCCGACTGACCTCGAGCGCCTCGGCGATGGCTTGCCAGGACCAGCCCTGCTTACGGGCATTGGCCACCTGGATCGCCTCGAGCCGCTCGAGCAATCGCCGCAGCGCGAGCACCGCCCGCAGCCCGACCTGAGGGTCGGGACTGCCGGCGGCGGCCGCCAGCGTTGTCGCTTCACTCATGTACGTCAATTTACGTTGACATCGCGAGCGCGTCAATCAAAATTGACACCAGGCGTGTTCACCTGCGGCGAACGATGCGATAGCGATTCCGCGACTCAGGCGGTCCAGATACCCGTGGCGGTGAATTCGTCGAGAATCGCGTGCGACTCGGCCAGGTCCAGCCCCTGCCCCGCGACCCACTCGTCGTTGAAATACGTTCCGGCATAACGGTCTCCGCCGTCGCACAGCAGCGTCACCACACTGCCCTCGCGGCCCGCGGCGACCATCTCGGCGATGAGGGCGAACGCGCCCCACAGATTGGTTCCGGTGGATCCGCCCACTCGCCGGCCGAGCACCGCACTGGCATGGCGGCACGCGGCGATGGAGGCGGCATCGGGCACCTCGATCATCCGGTCGACCACATCGCCGATGAAGGAAGGCTCCACCCGCGGCCGGCCGATACCCTCGATCCGCGACGGCATACCGGTCTGATATCCCGGGTCCCCGACCTCGTACCCGCCGTAGAACGCCGAATTCTCGGGATCGACCACGGCCAGCCGGGTGGCGTGACGGCGATAGCGGATGTACCGGCCGATGGTCGCGCTCGTTCCGCCGGTGCCGGCGCCGACCACCACCCAGTCCGGAACCGGATGGGTCTCCAAAATCATTTGCTGATAGATGGATTCGGCGATGTTGTTGTTACCGCGCCAGTCGGTGGCCCGCTCGGCGTAGGTGAACTGGTCCATGTAGTGGCCGTCGCATTCGGCGGCCAGCCGCACCGCCTCGGTGTAGATGTCGGGCGCGCGGTCGACGAAGTGGCATCGGCCGCCCTGCGCCTCGATCAGCGCGATCTTCTCGGGCGAGGTCTTCGCCGGCACCACCGAGACGAAGTCCAGGCCGAGCAGTTTCGCGAAGTAGGCCTCGCTGATCGCGGTCGACCCCGAGGACGCCTCGACGATGGTCGTCCCCTCGCACACCCAGCCGTTGCAGATCGCGTAGAGGAACAGGGAACGCGCCAGCCGATGTTTCAAGCTGCCGGTCGGATGCGTGGACTCGTCCTTGAGATACAGCCGCACGCCCCATTCGGGTGGCAGCGGATACCGCAGCAGATGGGTGTCGGCGCTGCGCTGCGCATCGGCCTCGATCAACCGCACCGCATTGTCGACCCACTCCCGCGAAGCACTGCGATCGCAGTACTTCACCGCAGCTCCCGC